>JAYTOQ010000568.1:0-3608 GCA_043747665.1 Polyangiaceae bacterium
GCGACCTCGATCTTCATCCCGTTCTCCTTCACCAGCGTGAAGGGAGCCTCGTGGATGGCTTTGTGACCGCGGTCGCTGATCACCTTCTTCAGGTAATCGACGATGCCTTGCTCGGCCTTGAAGACCTCGTCCTTCTTGTTCGGCTCGTCGATGAAGCGGATCTTCACGCCGCGATGGAGGAAGCTCGCGACCTCGAGCCGTTCGCGGATGATCGCGGGATCGAACTCGGTGCGCGGGAAGATGGTGGGGTCGGGCTGGAAGAAGACCGTGGTGCCCGTGCCGCGCGCCGCGCCGAGCTTCTTCAAGGCGCTCTGCGCGACGCCGCGCTTGAACTCCATCTGGTACTCGGCGCCGCCGCGCTTCACCGTGACCACGAGCTTCGTGGAGAGCGCGTTGACGACCGACGCGCCGACGCCGTGCAGACCGCCGGACGTCTTGTAGTTCTCGCCTTCGAATTTCCCGCCGGCGTGAAGCGTCGTGTAGACGATCTCGAGTGCCGTCTTCTTGTGCTTCGGGTGCTTGTCGATGGGGATGCCGCGCCCGTCGTCGACCACCGTGATGCTCGACCCGTCCTTGTGGAGCGTGACGGTGATCTCCTTGGCGTGGCCGTTCATGGCCTCGTCGATGGAGTTGTCGACGATCTCCCAGACGAGATGGTGCAGGCCGGCGCTGCTGACGCCGCCGATGTACATGCCCGGCCGCTTCCGGACCGGCTCGAGGCCCTCGAGGACCTGGATGTTCTTGGCTGTGTACGACTCGGTTGCCATGGTGCTGCTCTCAGGTGGCGGGCGGGATCATGTCGCGAGCGGTTCCGGAGCGAGCGGCGCCTCGAGGACGACCTCGGTGAAGGCGCCGCGCGAGATGACCTCGTGGCCCTTGCCGCCGCGACCGGTCTTCTTGTAGCGACCGGTGTTGATGCGCTGCTCGCCGCCGAGGCTCGTCTTCACGACCAACGTCTCGCGATCGGTATTGGCGGCAAGGATGGCGAGGAGCGCGTCGTCCTCGGCGAGCTTCATCAGCAGAACGCCCTTGCCGGCGGACGCGAGGAACTTCACCTCGCCGACGTCGCAGAGGAGCGCGCGGCGCTTGCGCGACACGGCGATGACAGTCTCGGTGCCCTTCACGACCTGCACGCCGACGATGCTCGCTCCTTCGCCGACGCGCGCGTAGCGGCGGCCGCTGCGCGTGCTCGGCTCGACGAACGCCTCGAGGCCGAACGTCAGGCCGTTGCCGTCGCTGCTCGCGGCGAGCGCGTAGGTCTCGGGGTAGTGGTCCTCGTCGCCGGCGAGCTTGCCGGTGAGACGCGAATCGAGCGACGCCATGGCGACGATGGACTCGCCGTCCTTCATCTTGAAGAGCTTCTGTATGGGCTCGCCGTAGCCGGTGGTGGCGGGCACGTCGACGATGCGGCTCGTGTACGCCGTCCCGTAGTTGGAGAAGAAGACGACGCTCGCCTTCGTCGACCCGGCCACGACGGCGAGGACCGCGTCGCCCTCGCGCAGGCGCGTGGCGGCGGGATCCTTGATCTCGCGCTGTCGCTTCACCCAGCCGTCGCGCGTGACGAGCACGTGGTTGTCCTCGGCGACGATGAGCTCCTCCTCGGAGAACATGCGCTCTTCGCCGATGGTCTCGATGATCGTGCGGCGCTTGCCGGCGGGGCCGAAGCCCGCGGCGAGCGTGGCGATCTCCTCGCGGACGATGCCCCAGATGCCCTTCGAGCCCTTCTCGGCGAGGAGCTTCTTGATGGCGTTCGAGCGCTTCTTCTTGGCGTCGAGCTCTTCCTGGATGACCAGGATCTCGAGGCGCGCGAGGCGGTACAAGCGCAGCTCGAGGATGGCGTCGACCTGCTCTTCGTCGAGCTTGAACCGCGCCATGATCTTCTTCGCAGCGTCCGACTTGCCGTCGGAGGCGCGAATGATCTTCAGGATCTGATCGAGCGCATCGAAGACGATCGCGAAACCGTCGAGGATGTGCATCCGGCGCGCGAGCTCGGCGAGCTCGTGCTGGAGGCGCTTCGTGACGACGTCGAGGCGGAAGTGCAGGAAGTGCCAGAGCATCGCGCGGAGATCGAGGCGCTCGGGGCGCCCGACGTCCGGGTTCTCGGTGGGCACGAGGCAGGTGAGGTTGACCGCGAACGTGTTCTGGAGCGGCGTGTTCTTGAAGAGGTACGCGAGCACCTTCTGCTCGTCGGCCTCCTTCTTCAGCTCGAGCTCGATGCGGACGTCGTCGGTCGACACGTCCTTCACGTCGAGGAGCAGCGGCATCTTCCGCGCGAGCACCACGTCGGCGATGCGCTCGACCAGCACCGACTTGTTCGTCGCGTACGGGATGCTCGTGATGAAGATGGTCTTCGTGGTGCGCGACGACTCGCCGGGCTCCCACGTGGCGCGGACCTTCAGGCTCCCCTGCCCCGTGTCGTAGATCTGCTTGATCTCCTCGGGCGTGGAGACGATCTGGCCGCCGGTCGGAAAGTCGGGGCCCTTGATGGTGCGGCACAGCTCGCGTGACGAGAGGTCCTTGCCCTCGGTCAGCGCGTCGAGGAGGCGAATGGCGGCAGCGCACACCTCCTCGGGGTTGTGCGGCGGGATGTTGGTCGCCATGCCGACCGCGATGCCGGTCGCGCCGTTGATGAGCAGGTTAGGCAGCTTGCCCGGCAGCACTACCGGCTCGGACTTCGTGCCGTCGTAGTTGGGACGCCACGGCACGGTGCCCTGATCGAGCCCCGTGAGGAGCTCGGCGGAGAGCGGCGCGAGGCGGCACTCCGTGTAGCGCATGGCAGCGGCGGGATCGCCGTCGAGCGATCCGAAGTTGCCCGAGCCCTCGACCAGCGGCACACGCAGCGCGAACGACTGCGCCATGCGCACGAGCGCCTCGTAGATCGAGGAGTCGCCGTGCGGATGGAGATTGCCCATCACCTCGCCGACGACGGTGGCGCACTTCCGGTGCTTCGCGTCCGCAAAGAGCCGCTGCCGCCACATCGTGTAGAGGATGCGGCGCTGCACCGGCTTCATGCCGTCGCGCACGTCGGGTAGCGCGCGGCTCGTGATGACCGAGAGCGCGTAGTTGAGGTACCGGGTCTGCGCGAGCTCGCTGAGGGAGGAGACCTCCTCGGCGTTGGGGACGACGAGATCGACCTGATCCCCACCGCCTCCGCGCTTCTTTCGCGTCGATCCGGCCTTGGTACTGCCTGTCTTCGATGATTTCTTCGTTGCCAAGCCTCGGCGAACTCACCACGGTCCCGCGCTGCCTGTCAATTTCGAGGTGAACAAGTGTCAAGGCTGCGGCCTCCGAGCGGCGCTGCGTCATTTGATTACGTCAACGGCGCAATTTTCCGGTGACGCTGTCGTCTCTAATGGGTTTGCAGGGGATCACGCTCTGGCGCACTGCGCAATCACGGGTAACTTGGGCGTCGTTCTCATGCCTACAGCGGACGCCACCCTCCTTCCCCCGGCCTTCGTCTCGAACGGTCGCGATCGTGATCGTGACGACGAGCCAGGCTCGGCGCGCCACCTCGAGGACGTCGGCGTGGAGGCGATTCTCGGCGCGATGATCGAGCAGAAGCGACGCGCGAGCCAGCCGAGCTTCGCGGCGATCGATCTGCCGCGCGC
>JAYTOQ010000569.1:0-2760 GCA_043747665.1 Polyangiaceae bacterium
ACGCCTGGCGTCGCCGGTGAGGCCCACGCAGCCGACGGCAGCATGCGTCCGCCGGCCGCCGCCTCCGCCTCCGGCACATCGCGCGCGCCCGGTCCGTGGCACGAGCAGGGCGCTCATCGCCCGCACGAGCACGACGACCGCATCGACATCCCCGGAACGCACGTGCCGGTGTGGATGGTCATCGGCATCGTGATCGGCGTCGTGGTGCTCCTCGCCGGCACCGCGTTCCTCCTCCTGCGCTGAGCACGCGGCCTGCGCTGAGCACGTGGCCTGCGCTGAGCACGCGGCGCCCGCGCGAGCCGCTACCGCGCGCGGCGCGCCACCTCGGCCGCCACGCGATCGGACGGATCGACCTGCAGCGCCTCGCGCGCGGCCACGACGGCGCCGCCACGATCGCCCCGCGCCAGTCGCGCCACGGCGATCCAGCTCCATGCCGCGCCAGACCGCGGGCGATCGGCATCGTGGGTGAGCGGCCCGAGGATCTCCTCGGCCTCCGCATAAGCTTCGCGGCGGAGCAGCTGACGCGCCACGAGCATCAGCAGCTCGGGCGTATCGCCGAAGCGCGCCCGAGCTCGACCGATGACGTCGTCGGCCTCGCCCTCGCGATCGAGGCGCAGCAAGCACTCCGCGAGGCCGAGGTAGCCCGCGGGCACGTCACGCTCGACCTGCGTGAGTCGCAGGAACTGCTCGCGTGCGTCGTCGAACGCGCCGCGCTGGTACAGTCGCCGCGCGAGGTTCACGCGTGACGCGACGAACGCCGGGTCGACCTTCAACGACTCGCGATAGTGCTTCTCCGCGTCCTTGCCGTCACCGCGCCGATCCTCGAGGAGCCCGAGCGCGTGATGCGGCGCCGGCAGATCGGGATTGAGCTCGCGCGCCATCTTGAAGTGCCGCTCCGCCTGTTCGAGGTTGCCGCGGCGGAGCTCGACGTAGCCGAGGTTCACCCATGCCTCCGTGAAACGCGGGCTGAACTCGATCGCCACGGCGAGCCTGGCCTCGGCGGTCGAGAGGTCACCCGCTGCGAGAGCCGCTGCACCATCCCGGTTGAGCTCCAGCGCCTTGGGTGGCAGCGGCGGCACCGACGCGCAACCGGCCGCTCCCAGACCGACCGCAAGAGCAAGAGCGAGACCCGCAGCGAGGACGCAAGAGCTGGGAATCACGCGCATGGACAGTCGTTCGTCCACCCCGTGATCCCGTTGCGTAAAAAGAGCGCCGCGCGTGAAAACCCCGTTGGCCTGGGCTATGGTTGACGAAGAAATGAGCGAGCTGCCCAAGGTTTGCAAGTCGAGTCAATCGACGCGGGGGGTTGTCATGGGCTTTGTCACTGCGGGACACGCGGTCCTCTTCGAGGACGTCGAATCGCATCGGTGTGACGTATGCGCGGCGAGCCTGATTGGCGCTGCCGAGGACGGCGACAGCGATGCCGACGATCGCTATGACGTGACGGGGCGCGGTCTGCTCGTCTGGAGCCGCGGGGAAGAGCGCCGCTACCAGGAGCCCCCGCTCTGCTCGGGATGCGCTGCCGCGATCGGCGTGAGCGCGCTCCAGCGCTGGGAAATCGAAGAAGAAGAGGGCTGAGGCGCTACTGCAGCGTCTCGTCGTCTTCGGGCGTCTCGCCGAACTCGGCGGGCGGTCGGCGCTCGAGATGCTCGAGGCACAGGGCGCGCACCGCGGGCGCCACCGTCGGGGACGTCGCGACGAGCCGCAGCTCGTGACGCATGAGGAGCCCGGCGACCGGCGCGGCGATGTCGAGCGGCGTGTCCGGGTTGAGGACGAGCGCCATGCGGATGCGCGGTCGATGCGCCCAGCGTAGCTGCCGCGCGATCTCGGTGAGCACGTCGGGCCGGCACGGCCTCCGGGCGGCGAGAGCGAGCACGTCCTCCTCCGTCACCTTGGGATTCGCGAGCACCATGCGGATCACGTCCGGATGCGGGTCGCGCAGCAGGCGATCCATCATCTCCCGCGTGGGTCGCCGGGCGAGCGACTTCCGCTCGCCGAGCGTCAGGGGCCGTCCCTTGCCGTAGTCGGGAATGCGATCGTCTTCCGGACGTCCGACGTCTCGCGGCTCCACGATGGCCACCGGCTGCCGCACGAGACGTTCGAGCGCGAGATGCGGAACGCCGAGCGCTTCTTCGCGCAGCTGCTGTACGACGTCGACGCACGCCTCGTGGTTGAGCGCATCGACGATGGCGACGAGCGCCTCACGTGCCGCGTCCTCGGCCTGCTCGGCCCGCGCACAGATGATGTCGAGCACCGGCGCGAGATTGGAGACTTTCCCGCGCAGCAAGAGGTTCCGCATGTACGCCGCACGGACGGCGGCCTCCGTGATCGAGCAGGTCGTCCGAACGAGCGCCTCCGCTCGTTGCGCGAAGGACATCAACGCTCAGAAGCCGAGGTTGATCGGCTTCTGCGTGCCCGAAGGCTTCGCAGGCGCCGCGACGGGAGTGGCGGGCGGCGTCATCGGAGTCGCGGGCCTGCCAGCACCGCCGGCAGGCGCGTGTCCGCCGCCGTTGCCTGGGCCATGATGCGCACCGCCGTTCGCGGGGACGGCAGCGACGCTGGCGGGCGTGGCGGGCGTCGCGGGGGTCGCGGGATCCTTGCCTGCCGGCTCCGCGCCCGCGTCGACGGCCGCAGCGACAGGCGCCGTCTCGGAAGCCTTCGCAACGGGCGCGCTCGATGGATCAGCCGTTGCCGAGGCTTGCGCCGCGGTGGGAGTGGCGCTTCCGTTCGCCGCCGTGGCCGGATCGACGGCCGGGGCCC
>JAYTOQ010000570.1:0-2535 GCA_043747665.1 Polyangiaceae bacterium
CATGCGGTCGCCTGCGTCATCGTTCGCGGGCTCGGCTTCGATCACGTCTCGGACGACGACTTCGCGCGCGTGACCATCGCGCAGTCGTTCGCGCACGCACCGAAGCTCGATCCAAGCGGCACGAGCTGGCTCCCCTTCCCGTTCTGGGCGCTCGGCTCGGTGATGCTCGCGTTCGGTCGGTCGCTTTCGGTGGCTCGCACGGCGAGCATCGGCTTCGCGAGCGCAGCGGCGATGCTTCCCTACGTCGCGCTGCGGATGACGGGCGCCTCGCGGCTGTCATCGCTGATCGCCCTGGCGTTCGCGACGCTGTCGCCGTGGAGCCTGTGGCTCGGGGCAGCGACGGTGCCGGAGTCCTTCACGGCGAGCTTCACGGCTTCAGCGGCCATTGCGCTGGGCTCGCTGCGCGCCGAGCGCTTGTCGCTCAACACGCGGATCGGGTTTGCGCTGGCCCTGGTCGCGGCGTGCCTCTCGCGCTACGAGCCGTGGCCGGTGGCAGCCGTACTGGCGGTGGTGCTGGCGGTGCGCGGCGCGCGGCGCCTGCGCGGCGCGCGGCGCCTGCGCGGCGCGGGAACCCGTGACGGAGCGCCTGGCGGACGCCAGGATCTGGCACTCGCCGCGCTCATCGCCGCGGGTCCGCTCATCTGGATGGCGTGGAACGGTCATGCGCACGGCGACGCGCTGCACTTCTTCGAGCGCGTGACGCGGTACAAGCGCGCGCTCGGTGAGGCACCGGTCGGCGCGCTCGATGCGCTGCTCCTCTACCCTCGCCTCTTCGTGACGCGTCGCCCGGACGTCGTGCTCGCTCTGGCGCTCGCGTTGACCGGCGGTCACGTCTACGTGAGGTCCCGCGCCGAGGTGCGGAGTGCGTGGCTCGTTCCGCTCGCGTGCGCCGCCGCGGAGGTTGCGTTCCTCGCGTATGGCAACGCCCGCGACGGCGCACCGGCGCATCATGCCGAGCGTGCGCTGCTCGGGGTGATCTTCATCACCGCGATGTTCGCGGCCGATGTCCTCGTCCTCGCGGCGCCGGCGGCGCTCTCCAGCGCTCGCGTCCCGGCGCTCGCGGCTGGTGCCGTGCTTGCGCTGGTCGCCGCGGCGTGGGTCGCCAACGGTGTCATCGCGCTTGGTGACATCCCCGGCTCGGGGGCGGCCGAGGACCGATCGGCACAGATTTCCGCGGGCTCCGCGTTGCGCGACGAGGAGGTGCCGCATCTCGAGGTGACCCCGTGCGCGTACGAGCATTTTGCCCTCGTCGCCGCGTTCGCCGCGCCGGAGAAGGTCGCGATCCTGCCCCGCACCGACGCGGCCGTGACTGCGTCGTGCCCCGCCGTCGAGCGGCGGTGATAGGGTCCGCCCGATGACCGCCGAGGACGATAGCGAGTTCCCGGGCCAGCTCGACGTTCGCCCCGACACGGTGCTGGTTCGCGTGCGCGAGGTCCGCGTGCGCCTCACCGACGAGGACGAGATCGGGATCGACGTCGGCGCTGAGCAGCTTCATGCGCCCCGCGTGGCGCTGGCGCTGCTCGACGCGTTCGCGACGCCGCGGATCGTGCGCGAGGTCCTCGACAGGGTGAGCGGCGCGGGGGCGGAGCAGCTGCTCGAAGCGCATGAATGCCTCCTCAGCATGGTCCGCAACGGAGTGCTGGTGGTTCCCGAGGAGCGCGCGGCGCTGGGCACGCGCGGGTGGGTGCGCCCATCGATCCACATGCTCATGCTCGACGACAAGGGCCGCACGAACGGCTTCTGTCATGCGCTCCGCACGACTGTGCTGCCGGACGACGTCGTCGTCGACATCGGTACCGGCACCGGTGTGCTGGCCACGTGCGCTGCACTTGCCGGCGCGCGCCGGGTCTTCGCCGTCGAGTCGAGCGGCATCGCCGAGGTCGCTGCGCGCGTCTTCGCCGCCAACGGCGTCGCGGAGCGGATCACGCTTCTCCGTGATCGTTCGACGCGCATCTCGCTCCCCGAGCGCGCCTCGGTGCTCGTGACCGAGACCATCGGCAATGATCCGCTCGACGAGCAGATGCTCGAGATCGTGGCCGATGCGAAGCGCCGCCTGCTGACGCCCAATGCGCGCATCATCCCGTCGGCGATCGAGATCTACGGCATCGCCGTCGACATCCCGCGCACGGTGCTGGAGCGGCACGTCTTCACGAAGCGCAAGGTCGAGGGTTACAAGGCGTCTTACGGCATCGACTTCGCGCCGCTCGAGGACCACCGCCTGTCGTGCTCGGAGCCGATCATGCTCGACAGCCGCGACGTCGCGACGTGGCCGCTCGCGGAGCCGGTGCTCCTTGCGGCCATAGACATGACGGGCCCGTTCGAGACCGTGGTGTCGTCGCGAGTGACGACGCGCATCTCACGCGACAGCCAGAACCTCGGCATCATGCTGGCCTTCCGCGCCACGCTGGCGCCCGGCGTGTTCCTCTCGACCCTGCCGGACGACTTCGACCCCACGAGCCACTGGGCGCACGCGCTTTTCCCGTCCTTCGACTGTCCGGAGGTCAAGGGCGGCACGACGGTGCTGGTCGACTACGC
>JAYTOQ010000571.1:0-1793 GCA_043747665.1 Polyangiaceae bacterium
CTCCTCACGGCGGTGATCGGGCTCGCGCTCCAGGACACGCTCGGGAACATGGTGAGCGGCCTCGCGCTCCAGATGCAGCGGCCCTTCGAGGTCGGTGACTGGATCCAGTTCGACCCGGATCCGCGGCAGATCGGTCAGGTCACCGAGGTGAACTGGCGCGCCACGACCGTGATGACCAGCGAGCTCATCGAGCTCATCGTGCCGAACGCGCTGCTCGCGAAGGCGCCCATCCGCAACTACTCGAAGCCATCTCACGTCTCGCGGCGGACCATCACCGTGCAGGGACCCTACGAGTCGTCGCCGCGGCGCGTGCACGACGCGATCCTCGCCGCCATGGCCAACACGCCCGGCGTTCTGGCCGACCCGCCCGCCTGGGTGCAAACGCGCAACTTCGGCGAGAGCGGCATCGAGTACGCCATCCACTTCTTCACCGACGACTTCGCCTCGCGTGATCGCGTCGACGGTCACGTTCGTGATCGCGTCTGGTACGCGCTTCAGCGCGGCGAGGTGCAAATCCCCTTTCCGCAGCGCACCGTCCACATGCACGCGGTCTCCGACGAGAGCCGAGGTCGCACGCTGGAGCGCGAGCTGGAACGACGAGATGGGGTGCTGCGCTGCGTGGACTTCCTCGACGTGCTGGCGCCCGAGGCCCATCGGGCACTCGCTGCCGCGGCGGTGGTGCGCCTGTATGCGCCAGGCGAGCTCATCGTGTCGCTCGGTGATTCGTCCGGCGAGCTCTTCATCATCGATCGCGGCGAGGTGGCGGTGGAGCTGCCGCGCGAGGACCGCACGCCGCGCGAGATCGCGCGGCTGTCGTCCGGGAAATTTTTCGGTGAGATGGGCCTCATGACCGGCGAGCAGCGAAAGGCTTCGGTGCGCGCCCACACCGAGTGCGAGCTCCTCGTGGTGAGCCACGAGGCGTTTCACTCCACGCTCGCCGCCAACACCGGCCTCATCGAGAAGATCAGCGACCTCCTGCTCGAGCGGCAGGCCGAGCTCGAGGCCGTGGCGTCGACGCGCGACACCATGATCGAGCCCAAAGACGATCGCTCGAAGCGCCTCATCAGCCAGATCAAGAGCTTCTTCAAGCTATGAAGCTCGCCGACCTGCTGACCGTGCTCGACGAGCTCGCGCCGCTTCGTTACGCGGAGAGCTGGGACAACGTCGGGCTCCTCGTCGGCGATCCCGCGGCCGACATCGCCAAGGTCCTCGTCACGGTCGACTACACCGCCGACGTGGCGGTCGAGGCGGCAGCGGGAGGAGCGAGCCTCGTCGTCGCGTATCATCCGCCGATCTTCGCCGCGGTGAAGCGCGTCCCCCACCACGCGCTGTGGGCGGACGCCGTCCGGCGCGGCATCGCGCTCTACAGCCCGCACACCGCGCTCGACGTCGCTCGCGAGGGCACCAACGATTTCCTCGCCGATGCGTGTCGCGTCGATACGGCGACGCGTGAGCCGCTCCGCCCGTTCGTTTCGTCCCCGGGCTCCGGGAGGACCGAGCCCGAGGGCATCGGCCTCGGTCGCGTCGGGAACGCCCCGTCGACGCTTCGCTCCGAGCTCGTCTCTCACCTCAAGAGGACGCTCGGCCTCGCATGGGTCCTAGTCGCAGGACCGCTCGATGCTCCGGCCACGCGCATCGCGGTGGCGGCCGGCGCAGGCGGCGAGCTGCTCGAAGATGCGGTGCGCGCGGGAGCCGAGGTCTTCGTGACCGGTGAGGTCCGTCACCATGACGCGCTGGCGGCGGCGCGTCGCGGGGTCACCGTCATCGCGACGCTCCACTCGAACAGCGAACGC
>JAYTOQ010000572.1:0-6865 GCA_043747665.1 Polyangiaceae bacterium
GAGGATGGCGACGATCAGCCCATCGAATGCGGCCAGGCCGGCCTGCAATCTTGCTCGGAGAGCGGCGTCATCCACGTGTCAAGAACAGCACGTGACCACACCGCGCCCTCGCCAACGGTTTCAAAGCGCCTGGCCCTTGAACTGGCTCGTGTAGAGCTGGTGGTAGAAGCCGTGGCGCGCGAGCAGGTCGTCGTGCGTGCCGCTCTCGACGATGCGGCCGCCGTCGATCACGAGGACCTGATCGGCGTCGCGGATGGTGCTGAGGCGATGGGCGATGACGAAGCTGGTTCGCCCTTCCATCAGCCGCAGGAGTGACTTCTGGATGCGCGCCTCGGTGCGCGTGTCGACGCTGCTCGTGGCCTCGTCGAGGATCAGGATCGACGGCTCGGCGAGCAGCGTGCGCGCGATGGCGAGGAGCTGCCGCTGGCCCTGGCTCAGGTTGCCGGCACGCTCCGACAGCACCGTGTGGTAGCCGCTGGGGAGCTGGCGGATGAAGTGATCGGCGTCGGCCATCTTCGCCGCGCTCACCACGTCGTCGTCGGAGGCGTCGAGTCGGCCGTAGCGGATGTTCTCCATGACCGTGTCGCCGAAGAGGTACGTGTCCTGGAGCACGAGCCCGAGCTTTCGGCGGAGATCGGCCTTCTTCAGATCGCGGATGTCGGTGCCGTCGATGGATATGGTGCCGCTCCCGATCTCGTAGAAGCGCGTGAGCAGGTTGATGATGGTGGTCTTGCCTGCCCCGGTCGGCCCGACGAGCGCCACCATCTGCCCCGGCTTGGCCTCGAGGGACATGTCGCTGATGATCGTGGTGCCCGGTCGATAGCCGAACGTGACGTGATCGAAGCGCACGTCTCCGCGCACCGCCGGCAGCGCCTTCGACGCCGACTTCTCGTCCGCGGCGTCGGTCTCGGACGGCGTATCGAGGATCTCGAAGACGCGCTCGGCGCCGGCGAGCGCCGCCTGCAGCGTGTTGTAGAGGTTCGAGAGCATCCGCAGCGGCTGCACGAAGTTCTGACCGTAGTTGATGAACGTGGCGATGAGGCCGACGCTGACGAGGCCCTCCAGTGCCAGCCAGCCGCCGAGACCTGCAAGGACGATGACGAAGAGATTGCCCAGTACCGTGACCAGCGGCATCAAGAGCAGAGCGTACGTATTGGCATATACGCCGGCGCGATAGACCTTCTCGTTCTCGGCTCGGAATGCCTTTATCACCGACTCGTTGCGCTGGAAGACGGTGACGATCTTCTGACCGGCGATCGACTCCTCCATCACGCCGTTCAGCTGACCAAGGTTCTTTTGCAGCTCCTTGAAGCCCTTGCGCGTGAAGACCGCCACCCAGCGCGTGAACCCCATCATGATGGGCACGACGAGCAGTGACGCCAATGCCAACCATACATCGAGCACGAACATGGCAATGAGAATGCCAATCATCGTCAGGACGCTCGCCAGCAGCGAGGTGATGTTCTGCGCGACGGCCTGATTGACTGCGTCGATGTCGTTGGTGAGGCGGCTCATCAGCTCGCCGGAGGGATGCCGCTCGAAGAACTCCATCGGCAGCGTCTGGAGGTGCTCGAAGAGACCCCGTCGCAGCTTCTTCAGCGCCCGCTGGGAGATGCCCGCCATGAGCCAGCTCGACACCGCCTGGAAGGCGTTGTTCGCCACGAATGCCGCCACCATGAGGAGCGCGATGCGCACCAGCCCGTCGCCGTCACCCCTGGCGATGAAGCGATCCAGCGCGACGCCCATCAGGTAGGGGCCGACGAGCCCGAGCATCGTATAGACGACGATGCACACGCCGACGACGTAGAGCCGACCGCGGAAGTCGCTGAAGTACGACGCGAGACGGGCGAGCGTGCCTCGCGGATCCTTGGCGCGCGTGATGTTGCCGAAGCCGCCGGGACCTCCGGCACCTCCGGCACCGCCGGGACGCATGGGCGGCGCGTTCATGGTGCATCGCTCTCGGGAGCGAGCCCGCCGCCGAGCTGCGAGTCGTAGATCTCCCTGTAAACATGGGACTTCGTCATCAGCTCGCGATGCGTTCCCTCGGCGACGATGCGTCCCTTGTCGAGAACGAGGATGGTGTCCGCCTCGAGCACGGTGCTGATGCGCTGCGCGACCACGAACGTGGTTCGCTCCGAGCTGGTCTCCTTCAGCGCGTTCTGGATCTTGGTCTCGGTCTCGACGTCGACGGCGCTCGTGCTGTCGTCGAGGATGAGGATCTTCGGCTCGACGAGGAGCGCGCGCGCGATGGCGATGCGCTGCTTCTGCCCGCCGGACAGGTTCGCGCCTCGCTGCTCGATGCGGCTGTCGTAGCCGTCCTTCATCTTCGCGATGAACTCGTGCGCCTGCGCGATGGTGGCCGCGCGAACCACGTCGGCCTCGCTCGCGTCGGGGCGGCCGTAGCGGATGTTGTCCCGCACGGTGCCCGAGAACAGCACCGACTCCTGGGGGACAAATCCGACCTTCGCCACGAGCGAGGCCTGCGTGACGTCGCGAACGTCGCGCCAGGCGACGAGGAGGCGCCCCTTCGACACATCGTAGAAGCGCGGAATGAGGCTCACCAGCGTGGACTTGCCAGCGCCGGTCGAGCCGAGAATGGCGATGGTCTTGCCCGGCGCCGCCTCGAAGTCGATGTCGCACAGGACGCGCTCGCTTCGTTCACCGCTGTACTTGAACGAGACGCTGTCGAAGGTCACATCCGCGGGCGCCGACGCGGGCACCGCCACGGCGCCGGCGGCATCCACCACGTCGGGGACACTATCCAGGATCTCCTCCATGCGGCGCAGCGAGGCGAGCCCTGCCGCCCAAGTGTTCGACAGCATCGTCATCATCACGAGCGGCGTCATCGTCGTGAGCAGGTAGTTCGTGAACGCGACGATCTGGCCGAGGGTCAGCTCTCCGTGAATGGACTGCGCCCCTCCGACCGCGATCACGATCACCACGCCGGCATTGATGCACATCGTCAGAGCGGGCTGCATCATCGCCATGAGCCGCATCACCTTGATGGATCGCGCCGTCATCTGCTCGTTGGCGCTCTCGAAGCGCTCGCCCTCGTAGTCGGCGCGGACGAGCCCCTTCACGAGTCGCGCGCCTGCGATGTTCTCCTGGAGCACGTTGTTGACGACGTCGAGCTTCTGCTGGACGAGGCGGAAGAGCGGCTCCATCCGGACCACGAAGAACGCGATGAGCAGCGTGGTGAGGACGAGCAGCGGGAGCATGGTGAGCGCCAGGCGCCGGCTCGTCGTGAACATGAGGACGAGGCTGCCCATCATGAGCAGCGGCGCGCGCGTCCCGATGCGCAGCGAGATCTGCGTGAGCGCCTTCACGGCGGCGACGTCGCTGGTCAGGCGTACCAGGAGCTGGCCGGTCTTCTGGCGATCGAGGTTGCCGAACGAGTAGCGCTGGATCGCGAGGAAGAGCGCCTCCCGCAGATCACGCGCCACGCCCTCGCCGACGCGCACCGAGAAGCCGTTGTTCGCAATGGCGACGACGGTGCTGACCCCGGAGATCCCGAGCATGACGAGCGCGGTCTGAACGACGACGCCACGGTCGTGCTTCGCGATGCCCTCGTCGATGATCCGCTGGATCAGGCGCGGGATCGCGAGGTCCATGACCACGAGTACCGTGAGCATGACCAGCGCGAGCACGGCGAGGCGTGCGTAGGGCCTCACGAATCCGAGCAGCCGGCGGATGTCTCGCATGCGAGGGCCGGCAGTCTACGCTACCCTGCTCGCCCCCTAGACAAGGAGAACGACCATGCTGAAAGTCTTCGGCCATCCGGCGAGCACCTGCACGCGCAAAGTCCTCATGACGCTTGCGGAGACCACCACTCCGTTCGAGCTCACCACCGTCGACTTCGCCAAGGGCGAGCACAAGCAGCAGCCGCACCTCGGCCGCCAGCCCTTCGGCCAGATCCCGGCCATCGACGACGGCGGCTTCGCGCTCTTCGAGTCGCGCGCCATCTGCCGCTACCTCGACGAGAAGGCCGGCGGCAAGCTCGTGCCCAGCGACATCGAGGCGCGCGCCCTGATGGAGGAGTGGATCAGCATCGAGACCTCCAACTTCACGCCCCACGCGATGAAGTTTATCTTCCACCACACCTTCGGTCGGGCGCAGGAGCCGGCGGTGCTCGAGGCCGCGGGCAAGGGCCTCGAGAGCGCGCTGGGCGTCATGGAAGCGCGGCTCGCCAAGGTCCCATACCTCGCGGGAGACAAGCTCACGCTCGCCGACGTCTGCTTCATGCCGTGCGTCGAGTACGCGATGGGCACTCCGGTGAAGGAGACGTTCGCGAAGTTCCCGCACGTGACCGCGTGGTGGAAGAAGGTCAGCGAGCGCCCCACCTGGCAGAAGATCGCCGGGCGCGGGTAACATGGTGCAGGGACCGCCACCGCCAGAGGTCGAGCGGCCCCCCTTCCGTCATGCGTGAACGCCAGCCGTCGATCGCGGACGCCCTCATGGACGGCCAGACACTGCTCGACGGTCGCTATCGGCTCGATGCGCTGATTCGCCGCTCGACGACGGCCACGATTCACGTCGCGACGCATCGAAACGGATCGACGGCGTGGCTCAAGATGCCCGTCTCGCGCGACCTGCGTGCAACAGCGGAGATGTTCGCGCGCGAAGCGAGCGTCAACAACGCCATCGGCTCGCGGCTGGTCGTGCGTGACGACGGCAAGACGCGCGACGGCGTCCCGTATCTCGTGCTCGATCCGCCGGATGCCGAGTCGGTCGCGACGCTGCGAGCGCGCGCGCGAACGGGCGCACCGGATACGCGCCTCCCGCTCGCGCGCGTGATGACCATCGGTGATGCGCTCGCGCGCGTGGCGGCGTCGATCCACGCGCTGGGTCATGCCCTGGGAGGCCTCGAGGACGAGGACATCCTCGTCTTCACCAACGGTGACGTCGCGCTGCTCGATCTGCATGCGCTCTCGCCGCTGACACCGTCGAGCAGGGGCGTCGATGTGGGCCGCGTGCTGCGCGTGCTTCATGCGCTCGTGTCGGAGGTGGCCGAGACCAACGTCGCGCCGAGCACGCGCGCGGCGATCGGGGCAGCGCTCGCGTCGTCGTATCCCGATGTGCCCGCGCTCGTGGCTTCATGGAGGGCGGCCGCGCCCGAGCCCATCACGCCTCCTGCGCGCTTGCGTCAGGGCAGCCTCGCTGACGCGTCGAGCGCGCACATGCTCGCGGCGACGAGCGCGTCGAGCGCGTCGAGCGCGTCGAGCGCGTCGAGCGTGTCGAGCGTGTCGAGCGCGAAGACCTTCTCCACCGCGCCTACGCTGCCGCAGAAGGATGCGGACGGCTCGGTCATCGGGTTCCTCCGCCGCGGGAGCATGCCGGCGCCGCCGGTAGCGACGCAAGGGCTCGGCCCGCGCGAGCCGCCGATGATGTACGACCCGCTGTCGAAGGTCGTGGACATGCCGCGGCTCGTCACGGCGACGAGCCGCCACGCGGCGATCGAGGCGAGAGCGTCCGCGCGAAGGTCGTTGCTCGTGGCGGCAGTGGTGGTGCCGCCGCTCCTGGCGCTCGCGGCGGTGGCCGTGGCGGTCGTCGGGACGTCGGGGGCGGAGAGGCGGGAACGTCCGGCGCTGCGAGCCGAGACGGGATCGGACACGGAGACGGCCACGGCCACGGTGACGGCGACGGACACGGGCACGGGCACGGTGACGGCGACGGCGACGGTCATCGACGCTGCGCCCGAGGAGGAGCTGCAGCTCGAGACCGCACTGCGAACCGACGGCGCGCCATCGGATCGGGATGTTTTCCTCGATACCAAGAAGATCGGCAAAACGCCGCTCGACATGCGCGTGCCTTGCGGGCGTCACACCCTGCAGATGGTGGCAGGCGCGCCGCTGCAATCGGTGGAGCTGCCCTGCGGCGGGTCTCGCGTCGTGCGCTACGACGCGAAGGGCCACTGGTCGCTGAAGGCGGAGTAGCGTAAAAAAAGTCATGACACTCTCGACGACCACGACCAAGTCGCTCCAGGAGATTCACGCGCCGAAGGGCCGCTGCTTCGGCTGCGGGCCCGCGAACGAGAAGGGCCTACGCATCCGGAGCTTTGCCACCGACGACTCGGCCGACGCGCACGTGGTCTGCGATTTCACGCCCGAGCTCCACCACGAGGCGTTCGATAATGTCCTCAACGGCGGCATCATCGGCGCGGTCCTCGACTGCCACATGAACTGGACGACGATCCATCACCTCATGAAGAAAAACGGCCTCGATCGCGCGCCCTGCTGCGTGACCGCGGTGTTCGAGGTGACCCTCAAGCGACCCACGCCACTCAGCGTCGTGCACGTCGATGCGCACGTCGTGTCGTCGAGCGAGGATCGCGCCACCATCGAGGCGGTGATGACCTCGGCCGCGGCCGGCGGCAAGGTCACCGCGATCGGCAAGGGCACGTTCGTCGCGGTGAAGCCGGACCATCCCGCGCATCACCGCTGGTAGAGGCACGCGCGTCCACGTCTTCGACGTGGCATGTCGTGAGCGAGGGCTACGGTCGGTGGATCCAGCGCGCTTCGCGCTCCAGGCCACGCGCGAGGGTCACCTCGTCGAGCTCGTGCCCGAAGGCGGCGCCGTCGGAGAGACCGCCGAGCTTCGGAACGAGCATGATTTCCCCGCTCTCGAGCACGAGCCGAGGAACGCGTCGCGGAGGGGCCGACGCGCGCGAAGGGACGGCGGCGAGCGACCGGAGCGCCTCGAGGAGCGTCGCAGCTTGCTTCGCGTCGGCGAAGCGAACGACCGCCGCGGAGGCGATCGGCCAGGCGAAGAACGCCGCGCGCGCGCGGAGCTCGGCGGACGCGGATGTCTGTTGCGCATCACTGCCACCGCTGTTGCCGCTGGATTCGCCTCGCCACAGCGGGAAGCA
>JAYTOQ010000573.1:0-4375 GCA_043747665.1 Polyangiaceae bacterium
GCCGAGCAGCACGTCGAGCCAGTTGCCGCCGCGCTCGAGGGGCGCGCCGTGGTGAGGCGTGCCGATGCAAACGAGCTTCGTCAGCTTCGTTCGCCAGACGCGGGCGGCTCCCGCCTTGCCCTCGGCGTAGTGGATCGCGCTGCGCGAGACCAGGCCGCCCATGCTGTGCCCGAGCAGCACGAGCTCGTCGATGGCCACCGGCCAGACGGAGACGAGGCGCTCGAGCAGCGCGTCGAGCTCGCGTCCGTTGGTCGAGACGTGCCGTCCGCTGTTGTAGTGAAGATAGAGCGGCGTGTAGCCGTGGTCGCGCGCCAGCTCGGCGCCGTGGTCATGGCCCTTCCGGAGCCACTGCTGATCGTTCATCGATGAGCCATGGACGAGGACGAGCAGCTTGCCGTTCGCGCCAAGAGCCGCGATCGGCGACGTTGCCTCTTCGGGCGCGAGGGGGTCGAGCTCGAGCGTTCGACCGTCGTGACGGAGGCGCATCTCGATGGCGAGCGGGTTCTCGGTCTCGGCGAGGTAATCGCCGACCACGCCGTTGAGCGCGGCGAGCACGGCCTCCCGCTGCGGACCGGGCGCGCTCTCGCCGAGGAGCGGAGCGAGCTGAGAGACCACGGCCTCGATGCTCGTTCCGACGAGCCGCGTCACGCCGCGGATGCTGCCGTAGACGAGTCCGTTGATGACGCGAGCCGGTCCGGATAGCGGCTTGCCGAGCATCGCGGGACCTCCCGCGATGGTGGTGTGCATCGCTTCGACGACCTCCGTCACGCGCGTCGTCGCATCGACGACGAGTCGGCTCGCGGCCCGGAGATCGTCGGCGTGCTTGCGGGTCTTCTTCGTCACGCGCTGCATTCTACGTCGCGCGTCGCCTCAGAGCCGGGATCACTCCGCGTTCCCCGGATCCACGTGGCCTTCCGCGTGCTTCGCGCGCGAGACGATGCGAGCTCGGGCTGGTCCGACAGCTGCTACCCATGGGCTCACGCTGCAAGGCGAACGCAACCAAAGAATCCGACAGATGAAAGCCGTCACCCAGCTCATCGCTCTCTCCATGCTCGCAGTCTCCGTCATCGGAGTCGCAGCGCTCGCCGGTTGCGCCGACAACGGCGGCAGCGCAGCAAGCACAAAGGTGCCGCCGAAGCAGAGCACGAGCTCGTCGAACGGCAGCGCCGACGGCGACGCCCGGCGGCAATCCGGAGGCGTGCATGGATCAATGCGCCGCCACCGGCGTCGCCGCGCAGTACTGGACGTGCTCTGCCGCGTGCCACGATCAGGCGTGCGACGACACCTGCTGGAACGTTCGCCGCACGCATGCGCGACTGCTCTTCGCGCGTCATCGCTTGGCGTCCGCGCCGCGCGCTGGCACTGTGAGTCGGATGACGGCCGGCCCCAGCGCGATGCAGATCGATCTCTTCCGAGCGATGGAGGACATCCACGAGATGACCGGCGCTCACGTCGTGCTGCTGGTCGATGTCGACGGGGTGGCGGTGGCCGTATCGGGTGACGAGGACGAGGTCCCGGTGCCGCTGCGCGCTGTGCTCTCCGGCAAGCGGCTCGCCGAGGCTGGCACGGTCATCGAGCTCCTCACGCCGCTCGCAGGCGACCTCGGAGGACTGAACGTGTCGATCTATGCGGTCGCGCGCGGGCACGTGCTCGCCATCCTCTTCGATGCCGAAGCGGATCTCGCGACCGTTCAGCAGGTCGGCGGCGAAGCGAAGGTGATGCTCTCCGAGATCGTCACAGCCGGTCTCTCGTGAGCGCGGCTCACTGACACTGGGAGGCGTTGCAGAAGCCCGAGGTGCAGTCGGACGGCTTCTTGCAGCCGGCACCGGGGCCGTTGCCCTCGCATGTGCTGGCGTAGCAGTTGTGCGAGTCACACTGATCGTCGTTGGCGCAGTCGGCGCCGAGGCCCGTGCCCATGCAGCTGCTCGCGTAGCACTTGTTGCTGTCGCAGCTCGCGTTGTCGTTGCAGCCCGCGTCATTGCGGCGTGACTCGCACTGGCTGGCGTAGCAGTTTCGGGATCCGCAATCTGCGTCGGACCGGCACGACTTTCCGATCGCGAGAACGGTGCACGGCGCCGCGTCCCTGCCGCTCGCTCCCGTATCACCCGCCTCGGCCGTTCGGCCGTCGCTCGTGCTGTCGCCGCCGCCGCTCAGGCCCGACAGGTCGGTCATCGAGCACGCCGCGAACGAGGACAGCACCCCGGCGATGCACCAGAGGCGCAGAACGAGACGCCGGCCACCGCGCACACGCCCATCGTACTCGACCAGGGAGGGAATGAATTCTCCTCTGAGTACGTTCGTCCAACTCGAGGGCGCCGCACCCCGTCAACGATGGCAGCCATTAGCCTCGGTTTCTCTAGCAACGAGGCAGGTCGCCTCGTCGCCTCGGTCCTCCTCGCAGGCTCGGCAGGCTCGGCAGGCTCGGCAGGCTCGGCAGGCTCGCCTGCGCGCGCGTTGCCGGCGGATGTCGCTCGCCTCGTCGAGCAGGCAAATCAAGGGTTGGTACGGCTCTCGCTGCTACCGCTTTCGGAGCGCGATTTCGTCGTGTCGACGCCCGAGGAGCTGGCACCCCTGATGCCGGAGCACCTCCGCGGCGCGCTCGCCGATCTCCTCCTCGAGCTCGCGGGTGACGAGCCGTTGCGCAGGCGTATGGCGCTCGCCTACCTCGGGCTGTGGAATCTACGGAGCGGCGGGACGACGCCGCCGCTCGCGAGCGTTGGCACGAGCCCTGTCACAGAACGCATCGCTCGCACGTTGATAGGGAACCTTCCGCGTCATCAAGGGGTCTCGATCCCCGAGGAGAGAGCCGTGGTCCAACACCAGGTCTATCGATCGACGGACATCGAGGCGCGCCGTGCGCCGCCGGTCATCGACCCGCTGCGTACGCGCGTCGCGCGCGTGCGCGCCGAGATGCTCGAGGTCCTCGCGGCCGTCGATCGCGTCGTCATCGGAAAGCACGACGTCGTGAGCCGCGTGCTGACCGCGATGGCCGCGCGGGGGCACGTGCTCCTCGTCGATGCGCCGGGCGTCGGCAAGACGCTCCTGTGCAAGACCATCGCCGCTGCGCTCGGCGCGCGTTTCGGACGCGTGCAGCTCACGCCCGACCTCATGCCGATGGATGTCACGGGCGGCACCATCTACGACGCACATGCCGGAAAATTCGTCTTCCGACCGGGACCGGTGTTCACGAACGTCCTCCTCGCCGACGAGATCAACCGCGCGACGCCCAAGACGCAGTCCGCGCTCCTCGAGGTGATGGAGGAGCGAACCGTCACGGTCGATGGCGTGTCGCATCGGATGGCCGACCCCTTCCAGGTGCTCGCCACCATGAATCCGCAGGACCACGACGGCACGTTTCCGCTGCCGGCCGCGCAGATCGATCGCTTCATGGTCATGCTCGAGCTCGGATATCCTACGCCCGAGGACGAGGTCCGCGTGCTCGACACCCACCTCGCCGGCTCTCTGCCTTCGCACGATGCCGTCGCGCCGGTGATCTCCGCCGAGGCGTTCGTCGAGTGGCAGCGCACCGTGCCCATGATCCATGCGTCGCCCGAGGTGAAGCGCGCCGCGGTCGGCTACGTCGACGGCCTCCGCCGCACCGCGACGAACGGAAATATCGTCAGCCCGCGCGCGACGCTCGCCTGGATGCGCGCCGCACAGGCGCGCGCGATCCTCGCCGGTCGCGAGTTCGTGACCATCGATGACCTCCTCGACATGGCGCCCGACGTGCTCCGTCATCGCCTGTGGATCTCGGCGCCGGAGGTGCGCGATCGACTGCGCATGCTGGGCGCTCCGGTGGGGCACGGGCGGTGAGCGCGCCGGAGGTGACGCCGCGTCGCGTCTGGCCGAAGCACCTCTTCCGGATCGCTTCGCTCGTCGTTCCGTCGTGGGGCGCTTGGTACGTGACGTACACCGCCGCGCACCCGGGCGATCTCCTCGACGGCGTGGCGTACACGCTCGGTAGCCTCTGGGTGTTGCTCACCTCGGCGCTCATCGTTCGCGGCTTCGCGCTGGCGGCCGTCCGCGCTCGCCACGCCGCCACGGGCGCGGCATCGTCCACCCCGCTGATCGCGCAGGTGGACGTGCTCACGTCGGCGGGCAGCGTGTTCGCGTGGCTCTCGCCGCTTGCGATCATCGGCGCGGTGTGGCTGGGCTGGGCGAGCCTCGCCGTCGTCGGCCTGCTCGGCACCGGGCTTCTCCATGCCGTGGTGCTGCTCGCGTTCGTGGCTCTGCGAGGCGCCGACCCCCTGCGCGGCGCCACCATCGCCCGGCGCTTCGTCCCGGAGGTGGTCACCGAAGGCGGCGCCGTCGTCGAGCAGCTTCGCTTCGACGGCGTGCGGATCCCCCTTGGTTTCAGGCTCTTCGTGACCGGGCG
>JAYTOQ010000574.1:0-3510 GCA_043747665.1 Polyangiaceae bacterium
GTCTCGGGGCCGATGGTGTCGAGATCGTTGGAGAGCGCGCGCACGAAGAGGTCGTACTCCTTGTCCTTGTCGCGATCGTCTTGCCAGACCACGAAGAAGCCCTTGGGGCCCTTGTCGATGGCCGGCCAGAAATCGCCGGGGTGGGACGCGCCGATGAAGCGGCTCTGGCCGTTGGCGGCGTCGATGCGACCGTCGGCGTCGAGGAACCGCGCGCGCACGCCCTGCTCGTGACCGGACTTGTCCCAGTAGAGGAGGACGGTGCGATCCGAGTCGGGGCTCTGCGCGGTGAGCTGCGGGCGCTGTGCGTCGGTGGCCTCGGGCGTCAGATCGCGGATGGGGCCGATGGCCTTGCCGCTGTCGTTGAGGACGACGCCGTAGACGTGATCGTGATCCTTCTGCTCGTGGTCGTCGGTCCACGTGACGAGCATGCCCTTGGGCGTGGCGCGGATGGCGGGGCGCTCGGCGCGCTTGTCGGTCGCGACGCGCGGCCGTGAGAAAGCGACCGCCTTGCACGGCCCGGTGGCCTCCTTGGCGTTCGCGATGAAGCGGAACTGCTCGGCGTAGACCTTCGCGATCGCCGCTGCCTGCGGCCCCATCGCCGTCGCCTCTTGCAGCTTGGCGAGCGCGCCCGGCGTGTCTGCGGCGGTGAAGCGGCGCTGCGCCTCGGCGATGAGCGGCGCCCACTTCGGCTCGTCGATGGCGGGCGCGCTGAGGCCGTTGGTGCCCGAGGGGATCGCGCTCGGCGGCGCCGTCGCGGTGGACTGCACGACTGGCGCAAATACCTGCGGATTCAAGAAGCGTAGCCACACGAAGATGGCGGCGGAAATGGATCCGCCGAGGAATACTGCGCTCCCCACCACGCGCAGCGTCGACGCGCGACGCGGCAGCGCGGGCGTCTCGCGATCGGCCGCGGGCGGCACCTCCTGCGAGCTGCGCTGCACGAGCGGCAGCGCGAGCGACCCATCGCTGCCGACGCTCCCCGCGCGGCCGTTGATGAGCGCGCCATCGGACCCCGGCGAGCGCCGCGAGGCCGGGTGTCCCGGGTGTCCCCCGGGGCGAACGCTCTCGAGCACGTCGGAGGAGAGCTCCGAGGTATCGGCGAGGGCGGCGGAAACGTGCGGCGGATTCCTGCCGGTTCCCGCGCTCATGTTCACGTTGGGAAAGCTCGCGCTCGAGGCCGGGCGCTGTCCCCACGACTCGACGAACGCGTCCGCGAGCTCGCGCGCGCCCTGGTATCGCCTCGCGGGATCGCGCTCGAGGCACTTCTTGAACCACGCATCGAGCGCGGGCGGCAGATCGGCGCGCGCGGCCGACGGCACGGGAATGGGTCCGGTCGCGATCGAGGCAAACGTCATCGCGACGCCCTGATCCATGTTCCAGACCGGGCGCCCGATGAGGCACTCGTAGGCCATGCAGCCGAGCGCCCAGAGGTCGGCGCGATGATCGACGTTGCCCTGGCCCTTCACCTGCTCGGGCGACATGTACGCGGGCGTTCCGAAGACCGCGCCCTCGCGCGTGAGGCGCTTGGCGGCCTTCTCTTCGGGATTCACCGGCGCGTAGAACTTGGCGAGACCGAAGTCGAGGATCTTGATGACGTCGTCACCCTCCTCGCCCTTGGTGAGGAAGATGTTCTCGGGCTTGAGGTCGCGGTGGACGATTCCCGCGCCGTGGGCCTTCACGAGGCCGCGCGCGGTGTGGACGATCACCTTGATGGTGGTGTCGACGTCGATGATGCGCACGCGCGCCATGCGGTCGTAGAGCGACTCGCCCTCGAGCAGCTCCATGGCGATGAAGGGGCGGCCGTCGTCGAGGCGCCCCGAGTCGTAGACGTCGACGATGTACGGGCTCTTGACGCTCGCGGCGGCGCGGGCCTCGCGGAAGAAGCGCTCGATCACGATCGTCGAAGCGGCCAGCTCCGACGCGAGGATCTTCACGGCGACCTTCTTGCCGAGCGAGAGCTGCTCGGCCTCGTAGACCGCCGCCATTCCGCCGCGGCCGATCTCACGAGCGACGCGGTATTTGCCGACCAGGAGGGTCCCGACCGGGATCTTCGACTCGTTGGAGGACATCGAGAACGGCCCATAAAACGCTACGCCGTTTCGCCGGAAAACATAAGGCTTCGTTTCGTTTATGCTGGAGCGCGTGGCGGAAACGGGGGACGCGGAGGCCAAACGAGAGCGGCTCGCAGCGATCGGCGAGATCGCTGCGGAGGTCGCTCACGAGCTGCGGAATGCCCTGCAGATCATCAGCGCCAACGCCTATCTCGCGAAGCAGGACTTATCGAAGAGCGCCCCGCAGCTCGCCAAGATCGAGCGGAGCGCGCGACTCGCGCACGGGATCGTCGACGACCTGATGGCCCTCGCGCGAGGCGAGCCGGCGCATGCCGAGCCCGTGCTCTTCGTGGAGGTGGTCCTCCAGGCGCGCGAGGACCTTGCCGAGCGAGGTGCCGAGTACGACGACCGCATCACTCCGGCTCAGCTGGAGGTCCGCGCACATCAGGGTCTTCTGTCGCGCTGCCTGCACGTGCTCTACGAGAACGCCATCGCCGCCTCCGCGCCGCGCGTGCCGACCATCGAGACGAAGGCGTGGGCCGAGGACGGACGCGTGGTGATCGAGGTCGCCGATGACGGTCCCGGTGTCCCCGAGGACATTGCGAGCTCGATCTTCGAGCCGCTCGTCACGGGGCGCGCCGGCGGCACGGGGCTCGGCCTGGCGCTCGCGCGACGCGTGGTCGCGGCGCACGCGGGCACCATCGCGCTCGTGCCGAATGCCGAAGGTGTCACCGGGGCGCGCTTTCGCGTCGAGCTGCCCACGCGGTGAGCTAGGGTTTCTGAGATGAAGAAGTGGGCGATCGTGGCAGGCTGCGCCGCAGTGGCTGCCGTTGCGCTCTGGCTCACCGTGTTCCGCCCTTCCGAGGAGGATCGGATCCGCAAGGTGCTCGATCGCTTCGCCAAGGCCGTCGCCGTCAAGGAGAACGACAACATCATCTCCCGTGCCGGGCGCGTGAACAGCGAGCTGAAGGAGACGGTCGCCGACGACGTCTACGCCGACGTCGCCGACTTCAACGTGCGCATCACGAACCGCAAGGACCTCGCCGAGAACGCGACCAAGGCCGGGCTCATGTTCACGTCGGCCGACTGCGAGCTCACGTCGATGACCATCAAGGTCGACGACAGCGCCACCACCGCGAAGGTCGACGCGCTCGCGCTCGTCACCGGCGCGCGCAATGGCGAACGGAAGGCCGACAAGCGCCCGGTGCACTTCCTCCTCCGCAAGGACGGCGGGTGGAAGATCACCACCATCGACGTCGCCACCGCGCGCCAGGACTGAGGCACCCATGGGAAGGCGTGCACAACGACTCGGCACCGGCGCGGCCGCCGTTCTGGTGGCCGTGGCGGTCGGGAGTTAGCGCGGATGCACCGCGCCTGGCGACTCGCAGGCCGACCGACCCGCGGAAGGTGGTGATGCGGGCGCGCTGAGCGGCGACGGCGCGGCGGAAGCGGAAGCGGA
>JAYTOQ010000575.1:0-6761 GCA_043747665.1 Polyangiaceae bacterium
GCGACGGCGACCGGATCGGGCGCGCGGTTCCTGAACGCGAGGCCGAGCACGAACGACAGCACGATCGGGAACCCGAAGGTCCAGAACATCGCGCCCGGCTCCCGGTAGAACAGGCGCAGCCGCATCAGCACGAGCTGACGGATTGCCGCGAGCCGCGAAGCGCCGTCACTCACGGAGAGCTCTCCCGGTGAGCGTCACGAAGACGTCCTCGAGGGTCGCGTGGTGCGTGGACAGATCGGTGAGGTCGAGCGACCGCGCACGGAGCTCGCCGAGCACCGCCGGCAGCGCGACGTGCAGCTCGCTGACCGTGAGGACCACGCGGCCGTTCTGAACGCGTGCATTCTGCACGCCCGCGGCCGTGCGGACCGCGAGCGCCACGTCCGCGAGCGTCGCGTCGGTACCGCCGCCGATGGTGATCTCCACGATCTGGCTGCCGCCCAGCGAGTCGATGAGCTCCTTCGGCGTCCCGAGCGCGATCATCTTGCCGTGATCGACGACGCCCACGCGATCGCAGAGCCGCTCCGCCTCGTCCATGTAGTGCGTGGTGAGGACCACGCTGCCGCCCTGCTTCTTGAACGCGAGCACCACGTCCCACAGCATGCGGCGCGACTGCGGATCGAGGCCGGTGGTGGGCTCGTCGAGGAAGAGCAGCTTCGGATCACCGACGAGCGCGCATGCGACGGCGAGGCGCTGCTTCTGTCCGCCGGAGAGCGCGGCGTAGCGCGCGCCCTGCTTCTCGCGGAGCGCGACGAGATCGATCGCCGCGTCGACTTCACGCCCCGTGGCATAGAGGGAGCGGAAGAGCGCGAGGATCTCCCGCACCTGGAGGCGCTCCGGCAGGAACGTCTGCTGGAGCGAGACGCCGAGCTGCTCGCGGAGCCACGTCTCGTCGGTGGCCCAGCGCCGGCCCAGGATCTCCACGTCGCCCGAGGTTGGCTCGAGGAGGCCTTCGAAGATCTCGACCGTGGTGGTCTTTCCGGCGCCGTTCGGGCCGAGCAGGCCGAAGCACTCGCCCTTCTTCACCTCGAGGTCGAGGCCGTCGACGGCGGTGACGTCTGCATAACGCTTCACGAGGTTGCGACACCTCACGGCGAGCTCCGGCGACGGCACGGCGGTCGACACTACCACGCAGCGCGGTCATGCGTTTATCCTCGCCGCCATGTCGACCTCTTCGCTCACCTCCTCACCCGCGTGGCAGGCCCTCACGAAGCACCAGGAGGAGATCGCCAAGACGAGCATGCGCGAGCTATTTGCCGGCGACCCGCAGCGCTTCGCAAAGATGTCGCACGAGGCGTGCGGCGTCTTCGTGGACTACTCGAAGCACCGCACCACCGAGGACACGCTGAAGCAGCTCTTCGCGCTCGCGAGGCAGGCCGACGTCGAAGGCTGGCGCGAGAAGATGTTCACGGGCGCGAAGATCAACGGCACCGAGGGTCGCGCGGTGCTGCACGTGGCGCTGCGCAATCGTTCGAACGCTCCCATCACGGTGGACGGCAAGGACGTCATGCCGGAGGTCAACGCGGTGCTTGCCAAGATGCGCGACTTCACCGAGCGCCTCCGCTCGGGCGCGTGGAAGGGCCATACCGGCAAGACCATCACCGACGTCGTGAACATCGGCATCGGCGGCTCCGATCTCGGCCCGGTGATGGCCACCGAGGCCCTGCGTCCCTACTGGAAGGACGGGATGAACGTACACTTCGTCTCCAACGTCGACGGCACCCACATCGCCGAGACGACGAAGCACCTCGATCCCGAGCGCACGCTCTTCATCGTCGCGTCGAAGACGTTCACGACGCAGGAGACGCTCACCAACGCGAAGAGCGCGCGCTCGTGGCTGCTCGGCAAGCCGGGCTTCGATCCAAGCGCGGTCGCGAAGCACTTCGTCGCGCTGTCGACGAACGCGAAGGAGGTCTCGGCCTTCGGCATCGACACCGCGAACATGTTCGAGTTCTGGGACTGGGTCGGCGGTCGCTACTCGCTGTGGAGCGCCATCGGCCTCTCCATCGCGTGCGTCATCGGCATGGACAACTTCGAGGAGCTGCTCGCCGGCGGCCACGAGATGGACAAGCACTTCCGGACCGCGCCGCTCGATCACAACCTGCCCGTCATCCTGGGCATGCTGGGCATCTGGTACGCGAACTTCGGTCCTGCCGAGACGCGCGCCGAGACGCACGCCATTCTGCCCTACGACCAGTACATGCATCGCTTCTCCGCGTACTTCCAGCAGGGCGACATGGAGTCGAACGGCAAGCGCGTCGATCGCGCCGGCCACGTCATCGCCGATTACTCGACGGGCCCCGTCATCTGGGGCGAGCCCGGCACGAACGGGCAGCACGCCTTCTACCAGCTGATTCACCAGGGCACGCGCATCATCCCGTGCGACTTCATCGCGCCGGTGGAGTCGCAGAACCCGCTGGGGAACCACCACGCGATCCTGCTCGCGAACTACTTCGCGCAGACCGAAGCGCTCATGAAGGGCAAGACCCCCGACGAGGCGCGTGCCGAGCTCGAGCCCTTGAAGCTCCCCAAGGAAAAGCTCGAGGAGCTATCCATGCACAAGTCGTTTCCGGGCAACCGCCCGACGACGTCGATGCTGGTTCAGAAGATCACGCCGCGGACGCTGGGGTCCCTCATCGCGATGTACGAGCACAAGATCTTCGTGCAAGGCATCGTGTGGAACATCTACAGCTTCGATCAGTGGGGCGTGGAGCTGGGCAAGCAGCTCGCGAGCAAGATCCTCCCCGAGCTCGAAGGCCCGGCGCCGGTCACCTCCCACGACGCCTCCACCAACGGCCTCATCAACCTCTACAAATCCCGCCGCAACACCTAGGACCGGCTCCTCCGCCTAGGGGGCGTCGAGGTTTTTGGTCTTGTCGAGGAGGGACGGGAGCTCGCCCTTCAGGCGCTTCTGCCAGTCGGCGCAGTCGGCGACGTGCTCGCCTTTCGGTGCATATTGCATGTACCGCTGCAGCAGCACGAGCGCTTTCGGCACGTCGCGCTCCGATTCCTTGCGCGCCGCGGACAGGAGCGCGCTGAAGTACGCATCGTCGATGGTGAACGGGTCGATCTCCTGCTCGGCGCCGTTCAGCGTGATGGCGGCCTCGAAATCGGCGACCGCCTCGAGGTACCGCTCGGCGAGATCGTAGGCCGTCGCGCGATCGAAGAGCGGCTCGGGACCGGCATCACCGTCCGTGATGGTGGTCGTCGCCGCATCGATCGCCTTGTCGTAGTCGCCGTCCTCGATGAACTTCTTCGCGAACGACATTCCATAACGTCCAGCCATGCGCCGGACGCTACCACAGGCCTGAGGCGCTTCGTTGTCCCCGACGGGTGCTATCGTGCTGCCGCCATGAGCAAGACAGTCTTCGTCACGGGCGCTGCCTCCGGCATCGGCAAGGCCACGTCGCTTCTCTTCGGGAGCAAGGGCTGGCGCGTCGGCTGCTACGACGTCGACGTCGACGGCGCGCGCAAGGTGGCAGAGCAGATCCCAGGCTCGGCGCACGGACGCATCGACGTCACGAGCGAGGAGTCATGGAGGACCGCCGTGGCCGACTTTGCGGGCACCGCCGGTGCGCTCGACCTCCTCTTCAACTGCGCGGGCATCCTCCGCATGGGCCGCTTCGAGGAGATCTCCGCGGCGGAGTGCAAAAAGCAGCTGGACGTCAACGTCATGGGCGTCATCCTCGGCATCCAGACCTGCCTGCCGCTCCTCGAGCGCGCGCGCGGCTGCATCGTGAACATGTCGAGCGCGTCCGCCATCTACGGCCAGCCGGAGCTTGCCGTGTATTCTGCATCGAAATTCGCCGTGCGCGCGCTGACCGAGGCGCTCGACATCGAGCTCCGCCCCAGGGGAGTCCGCGTCGCCGACATCATGCCGGGCTACGTCGATACGCCGATGGTCAGCTCGCAGACGCACAAGGCGAAGTCGCTGCAGCGGCTCGGGGTCAAGCTCACGCCGGAGAGGATCGCGGGCATCGTGTGGGAGGCTGCACACGGCACGAAGCTGCACTACATCCCGCAGATCGATCTCCAGGTGCTCTCGCGCATCGGCGGCCTCGTCCCCGAGCTGAGTCGGGCGGCCATGCGGCGGATGGCGAGCAAGTGATCCTCGCGCCGCGCGCGCTCACGACGACTTAGCTCCGCTGCGACGGCGCGCTTCGTGCTCGGGCAGAGGTCATGAGTCGAATCGCAGTGAATCAAGCGGGTCTCCTCGCGGTCGTGGTCGCGCTTGCCGGCAGCACAGTGGCAGCTTGTCACGAACCGGAGCCCACGAGCCCCAGCGTTGGTCTGACCAAGGCAGTCACTCCGCCGAAGATGCCCGATCAGGGCCGCGGCGCCTCGCGCGCCGAGCAAGACCAGCTGTACAGCGTGTACGTCGGCGATGCGCTCGTGCACTCCTGCTCCGGCTCCGCGCCGTTCTTCCAGTTCGACTCGGCGGATCCGAAGAAGGACCAGCCGACCATGCAGATGCTCGCCAACTGCATGCTGGACGGCCCCCTCAAGGGTAAGACCATCGAGCTCGTCGGGCACACCGACCCGCGTGGTAGCGCCGACTACAACGACAAGCTCGGTCTCGAGCGCGCCGAGCGCGTGCAGCGCTACCTGGTCACGCACGGCGTGGACGGCGGACGCGTCCAGGTCTCGTCGGTCGGCGCCGACGAGGCGCGGGACACGCCGAAGGACTGGCCGAAGGATCGCCGCGTCGAGATCCGACTCGCGAAGTGACCGCGCCCGACCGCCGCTACTTCCGGCAGAACGTGGTCTCGGTCGATCGCTCGAGGTGAACGGCGACGCCGTCGGGACGGTGATCGATCTGGAGCTTGCGGCTCTCGGTCATCTTCGGCGGCTTCGTCTTGTCGTTGAAGCGCACCGTCACGACCTCGGTGCCCTCGCAGCGGTCAGGGCGGATCACCGCGCAGTTCCACTGCGTGGTCTGCGTCGAAGTCGAGCTCTTGTTCACGGTGACGCCCGAGACCAGGTTTCCGTTCTGCGTCAGCGTGAGGCCACCGAAGCAGCGATACGAGCCCGCGAACGGCCCGCCGGACGCGTGCACGGCGGTGGCGGACGCGAGGGGCGCCGTCGCGTCCTCTACCGCCGCCGCTTCGGGCGCGTCATCGGCGGCAGCATCGAGGTCCGCGTCCGTGACCGCGCCACCTTCCGGCGCGGCGTCGGCCTCGAGCGCCGGCTTCTTGCTGCACTTCGAGCAGCTCGCCGCGGCAAGGCAGAGAACGACGATGCCCCAGTTTCGCGCTGCGCTCATTGCCGACGGATTACCGCCAACGCGCGTGCGCTTCAACAGCAGACGTGGTCGTGCGGCCTCCGCACGTCACGACGTCACGCGACGATCTCGAGCGCCATCCGCGTGCGGCCGACCATCACCTCGTCCCCCTGGACGAGCTCCTGTTCGCCCTTGATGCGAACGAACACGCCCGAGCGCGACTCGAGGTCGGTGAGAAGGATCGCGCCGGCCTGCTCCTCGACGAGGCAGTGCTGGTCGTCGACAAGGGGATCGGCGGTGAACACGAAGTCGCCGATGGCGGAGCCGATCTGCATCGTGGTGCCGCGCGCTACGACGCACGCCCCCTTCGCGCCGCCCTCGAAGATTTGCACGACGCGGAACGACGAAGGCCACTTCGGCGACGAGTAGAAGTACGTCGGGCCGTCGCCAGGACCGTCGTTGGGATCGGGATTGCGCTCGATGGTGAGAAGCTGATCGCCGACGATGAACTCGTCACCGATCTCGAGCTCCACGGGCTGGCGGATGCGCAGGAACACGCCGTTGCCGTGCTCGAGATCGTGCAGCCAGACGCGGCCCTTCACCCAGCGGATCTGCGCCTCACGCGGGTGGCAGAACTTCTCGTTCGCGATCGCGATCGCGCCGTCGGCGCCGATGATCGCCGCGTCGCCGGGGGGCTCGTAGAACGCCGGGCCGCCGGCGAGGCTGCGCTGCACGACGAGCTTGAAGCGCGCCTTCTGCTCCTTGGGCGGCGGCTTGCCGACGAGCTTCGAGACCGAAGGCCCGGTCGACGCAGCGGGCGCCGCGGGCTGCGGATCGGAGGGCGGCGGCGGCGGCGGCGGGATGGAGCGCGAGGTCTCGGGGGCCTCGGCGCGCGTCTCCTTCTTCGTGGCGAGCTTCTGGATCTCGAGGCGCGGCGGCTCTTCGAGGAGGTGCATGCCGCCGACCGCGCGTCCGGCGATGACCTCGTCGAACTTGCCCTCGCGGAGCATGATCGCCATCTCCATGTGCTGCCCCTTCATGAGCTGGCGCACGTAAGGAGCGATGTCGTCCCGCTTCACCTCGTTGGCGTACGAGCGCTTGTTGCTCTTGATGATGCGGCCGCCGTCGGCGAAGAGGTGCGTGATGATGTGCGGTCGATCGAGGCCCGAGTCCTCGGTCTGGATGTGGAAGACGTTGCCGCCGTACTTTACGTTGTTGTTGAAGCCGACCTGCGCCCGCATGAAATTCGGGCGAGCGATCTGCTTCTCGAGCTTGGCGATCTCGTCGACCGTCCACTGCGCGATCGCGGCATCGAGGGTGGCGTGGTCCTTCGCCTCGATGCCCTCCATCTTCTCGAACGCGAGCTGCGCGAGCTGTGACCCCGGGTCGAGCCGGTACGCCTCGGCGAGGAGCTCCTGCCCCTCCTTGTCATTGGGACCGCTGGCGGCCCACGCACACAGGAGAGCCACCGCGTCGTCGCGTTTTTCCTTGGTGACGAGCCAGCGCGCGACCTTGGCCGCGGAGCTTCGCGAAGACATCGGGA
>JAYTOQ010000576.1:0-8366 GCA_043747665.1 Polyangiaceae bacterium
GAGGAACAGCTCGCCCGGGATCGCGTCGAATACGCGTGTCGTATCGATGCGGCTGTCGCAGCACGTGACGATGGCGTAACGCGGGTGTTGAGGTCGGTCAGCCAGACGCTCGAAGCGAGCGCGGTTGGCCTCGAAGTAGTCGCCTCGAAAGCGCTTGAAGGCCTCGATCAGTCGTTCCATGGACGGCTTTCTCTAACGTTCATCTCGTGCGAACGATACGCGCGCATGACCTGCACCTCCACGGGTATCGCTCGAGGAGCGCCCCTTGGCTTGGGGCTTGGGGGGCCGCAATGACGATGAGCGCGTGCGAAGGAAACGAGACCTGGGCAGCAAACGAGTGCGCCTCGTGATGCGGCCCGAAGCTTCCTTCGCTCGCGAGGCCGAAGGGCGCGCGACCGTGGGCTTCGCGAACATTGCCGCCAGGTCCTCGTCACCCATGCAGCGCGCTGGGCGTCCCTCGAAGTCGCACGCCTACAGCTCGCGCGAGGGCTCCTCGAGCCACAGTGCGCGCATCGTCACGTGCGCTCGTCGCAGAATGTGAGTGGCGCGATGCGCGCGAAGAGCGACCTTCCAACGAGGCTGCGTCATGCCGCCAGCTCCGTCTTCGTCGACTCGAGATGCTCCCACTTCAGCCCGCCGAGGTATCGATGCGTGACCGCGCCCGCGTCGCCGAGCGCGTAGAGGTGGAGCCAGCCGTTGTCGAGCATTGTCCTGACCAAGGCGTGCTTGGCGATGATCGCGTTCATAGCCGCGATTGGGGCTTCGATGACGACGTTGAGACGCATTGGCTCGTGCACCAAGCGTTCGCCATCGTGCACCGATTGCCATGGCAACCCGACGCGGAGATCACCGCCATTGCCCTCCAGCACACCGATCGTGCCCACCACGTTGTGAAGCACCTTGTTTCCGCAGCCGTAGACGCGGTTGTCGACCGTCGACGCGTAGTACTGCAAGCTGATCCAGCTCCCGACGACCATCGGCGCGGTCATCACGAGCTCGAGCACCGGGAAGCCGGCGCGCTCGTCCTGTCGCCAGTCGTAGGAGTGAAGGAACGACCGGCCGCCGAGGTCGACTCCGGCCGTACGGTGACGTGGCGCTACGACGAAGGCAGCGCACCCGGCGAGGCCCCATTCGGGTCGCACTTGCGCCCAATCGCGACTCCGCGAGAGGATCCGCGAGTCGGCGGACGCGTCCGCAGGATCTTCGCCGAGCAGCGGTGCGCGGAGCCGACGCGCGCCCACCCCGGCCGCCGCGAGACGTGCGTCGAGCCGCTGGAGATCCTCGGCGTGAGAGACCGGGACGGCGTGCCGGTCGAAGATCGTGACGAGGTCTGTCGTCGTGTCGTGCAGGCAACCGAGGAAGATGGTGTCGCTGGGAACGTCGATGCCTTTCGCGGCGAGCGCCTTACGCACCGATGGCTCGTTGAGCACCATCGCCGCGATCCGAGCGTTGGCCTCGCCCGTGTGGCCCCCGCACGCGCCGCAGTCGAGGCCGGCAGCGTGCGGATTGTTCACGGTGGTCGAACCGTGGCCCGCGAGCATCACCAGCCGCGCGAACCCCGAGGTGAGAGACATCCCGCGGAGCAGCCCCTCGGCCATCGCGACGCGCTGGTCCTCCGTCAGACCGACCTGGCGATCGCCGAGCATGTGCGGCGAGAGGTCGGGACCGAGCGGTGTCTCCGCATCAACGCCGTCGCGCGACGGGTGCGGGACCGTCCGCGTGAGGCCAAGCGAATCGGTGAGGAGCTTGGGCAGGTACGCGAGGCCCACCGGCCCGACGAAGCCGAAGCACGCGATTGCGCTCGTCTTGAAGGACCTCCAGGCGTTTCGCGCGCGTCGGTCCAGCAGGCGCGACGACGCGGCGCGCGCAGACCCGTCACCCGTGGCGGAGACGACAGACTCGACGACCACGCCTTTGGACGTGAGCAGCACGGGAAGCTGGGCGCCACCGTGCACCTGCCCCAGTGGCACGTACTCGACTGGGAACCCAAAGAACCCTGCGAAACCGATCGTCTCGCACGCGGGGTCGGCCTCTTCGAGGGCGCGTCGAAAGACCTCCGACCGCACGTCGATGCAGAACGCCGCTTGCACCTTCGGCCGCTCTTCACGATGGTGGGTCGCCGCCTCCTTCGCTCGCGAGGCGAGCTTGCCGACGAGCGTCTCTTGCCATCCCTTTTCGTAGGCGGCTTGCAGGACGAGATCCACATGCAGAGCCTCGCGGGACGGGTCCGAAGCGGTGCGCGCGTCGCTGAAGGCTGCGCGCGCTCGTGACCACGCCTTCTCCGCGCCCATTGAGGCGAAGGCATCGAGAAGGGCCACCTCCCATGCCAAGCGAATCGACAGCACCTGCTCGAGCGTCGTGTCCACCTCGCCGTGGAGCTCGCGGTCCCACACGCGCCGCCGCGCGTACGCCGACCACCCGCCGATGCTCGCGAGGAGTCGCTGGAGATACGATTCGAGGGCCGCCTCCGGGACGCCGAGGCGCGAGATCGCGGTCAGCGCCGCGCTCGGTGCGTCGCCCGGGAGCCTTTGGATCGCGGCGCGGAACCCACGCGCTCCGAGGACCTCGGGCGTAGCGTCGATCGAAGCCTCGGCGCGGAAGGCCTCGTAGGGCGGCTTCCGCTTCCACGGCGACCGCCACGAGGCTTGCCCCTCGTCGAAGTACGTCGCCGCCCATGCGCCGATCCGTTCGATCAGGATATGGTCCCAGTCGGTCCCCGTGAGCTCGCTCACCACGTCGGCGACCGTGGGTACGAGCGCCGGGAGCGCCGGCTGCTCGCCGTCGCGCAGGCCGTTCACGAGGGCCTTAGCCTCCGCAGGGAGCTCGGTGTACCCGCGGGCGCGCGCCTCCGCAAGCGCCTCGGCGACGTGTGCCTCGGCGATGCGACCGGTCGCGATCCCGTCGAGGTAGAACCGCCGCGGCATCGTCATGCGGGCCCCGGCGCTGCGCGCGACCGTGTAGGCGGCTTCCGCGATGGTCTGGTCCGCCAGGCCGTGGAACGGATTGACGGCGACGAACGTCTCGAGCGGCCAGACCGGCGCCACCGCGTGGGTGGTGCGATCGATCGCCGTCTTCACCGCATCGGTCGACACCAGGCGAGCCCGCTCGTCCTTCGCGTGCGCGCTTGCGTTCGCCACGACCTTCTTTCGCACGGCAGGGAGCTTGACGGCCCCGATCAGGCGGTCGAAGTAGGCGTTGGCGTAGAGGCCGTTGCGCGTGAAGACGTAGGCCGCAGCCCAGCCGGGCGACTCGTACACGCGCGGCAGAAAGAGTTGGAGCAGCGTGACGAGAGCAAAGGTCGATACGACCGCCGTGATGACGACGGCCAACGGCACGCCAGGGGCCTGCGCCTCGGGAACCGCGCGGGCCAGAACCGCTCCACCACCGCGCTCGAGCGCGTAGAACGAGAGCGCCGTCATCATGACCGACAGCGCGGTCCGACCAATGACCTGCGCGCTCGCCTCGCCGCTCGCTCCCTGCGCCATCAGGTGCGAGAGGGCGACGACCATGATCGACGCGAGCGCGAGGTTCGTCGGCGTCGCGAACACCGAGAAGCCCATGACGGTGCCGATGCTCCAGACGATGCCGGCCGTGACGACGTACGAGAGGAGGATGCGAAGGGCCGGCACCTTCCCGCTCGTGCCCGGCACCTTGGCGGCGCGTGCGGCTTCCACGGCGCTGCCCGAGGAGAGGAAGGCGTGCGCCTTGTAGAACGAGTGAGCGACGAGATGCGCGATCGCTACGGAGGTCGCGCCGATCCCGCAGAGCAGCAGCATGAAGCCCATGTGCGCGGCGCTCGAGTAGGCCAGCGTCGCCTTCATGCGGCTGTCGGTCAGCATGACCACGGACGCGAAGACGGCGGTGAAGCCTCCGACCACCACGAGCGCGGCGAGGACCGGCGTGGACAGTTGCACGACGCCCGCGAGGCGCACGACGAGAAAAGTGCCCCCGTTCAGGATGCCTGCGTGGAGCAGCGCTGACACCGGCGTTGGGGTCTCCTGCATCTCGATCAGCCAGCCGTGTGCAGGGAACTGCGCGGCCTTGAGGAACGCTGTCAGCCCGATGAGAGCGGCGGCGACGTGGATGCCGATCGGTACCTGGTCGCCTCTCGCCAAGGCGGCGGCGCCGTCGAGTACCGCTCCGATGTCGCCGGTGCCGAACTGCCAGACGAGCAGGATCGCGGCGCCGACGAAGCAGCCGTCCCCAAGACGCGCGACGATGAACTTCTTATGGGCGGCGACGACCGCGCCGCGCCGGTCCGGATAGAAGAGCAGCAGCCGGTGCAGGGCCAGGCTCGTCGCCATCCATCCGACCACGAGCTGCACCAGATTCCCTGCGAGGACGAGGACCATCACGCACGCGACCGTCAGCGAAAGGTCGCCGAGGAAGACCCCTTGGCGACGGTCCCCGGCGAGGTAGTTGCGACTGAATTGAGTAACGAACGCACCGAGGATCGCGACGAGCGCAAGCATCACGGCGCTGAGCCCATCGAGGCGGACGGAGAAGCCAAGCCCGTCGTAGCCAAGGAGCGGGCTCGCGAGCGGCGTCTGGATGGCGGCGAGCACGGCGGTCAGCGTCGCGACGACCAAGGCGAGCGTCGCGGCGGCGCGCGTGGCCCCGAAGGCCGCCCGTGGTCGCGCGCCCCGATCGCGCCGGGCGACGAGCGCAGCGACGACGAGGCCGAGTGGCGCAAGAAGGGGCAGCAGCGCGAGCGAGCTCTTCATGCCCTTTGGTGTACTGACGTCGCCTCAATTGCTCCAATAGATTGAAGTGAACACGTCGTTCTGTATAATAGAACGTCAGTCGTGTTCAACTTCCATCATCTTCGTTACTTCTGGGCGGTGGCGCACGAGGAGAACCTCACGCGGGCCGCGTCGCTCCTGCATGTGTCGCAGTCGGCAGTCTCGATGCAGATCCAGAAGCTCGAGGCGGAGCTCGGGCACGCGCTCTTCGAACGCCGGGGTAAGCAACTGGTGCTCACCGAGGCCGGACGCATCGCGCTCGATCACGCCGACGCCATCTTCGCGAGGGGCGCCGAGCTCGAGAGCGCGCTCCAGGGCCGCGGAAAGGAGCGCCGTGTGTTACGCGTGGGCTCGCTCGCAACGCTGTCGAGAAACTTCCAGCTCGGCTTCTTGCGTCCGCTCTTTGGGCGCGATGACGTCGAGATCGTCGTCCGGTCGGGCGCGTTCGCCGAAATGCTTCGGGCGCTCGAGGCGCATCTGATCGACGTGCTGCTCGCCAACGTTGCGCCGCCTCGCGACGCGGCAACGCCCTGGGTAGCGCACGCGATTGCCGAGCAGCCCGTCAGCCTGGTCGGCCCGCCGATGAAGAAGCGACGAAAGCGGAGCCTCAAGGAGCTACTGGAGACGGAGCCGCTGGTGCTGCCGGCGGCCGAGAGCAGCATTCGCGCGGGCTTCGACGCGCTCGTGAGCCGCCTCGGCGTTCGTCCGCGCATCGCGGCCGAGGTCGACGACATGGCCATGCTGCGCCTGCTGGCCCGCGAGCGCATCGGCTTGGCCGTGGTGCCGACCATCGTGGTCCAAGACGAGCTGAAGACGCGCGTGCTCGTCGAGATCGCTCCTTTGCCACAGCTCAGGGAGACGTTCTTCGCGATCACGCTGGCGCGCCGGTTCCCCAATCCCCTGCTGAAGGTCTTGCTCTCGCACGGCGACCGCGAGATCGCGCGCGCTCGATGAGCGTCTACCGGTCGCCTTACGTAAGCCGCGCCTGGCTCATGGCTGGCAGTCGGTCTTCTTGTCGTCCTCGGCGAGCGCGAACCACACCTCATTGCGGCGCAGAAACCACGGTTTGAAAGGCGGGTCGTAGCGGTTGACCTCGGCCTCGCCGATGACCGTGAGACGCCGGTTCGTCGTCCAGCGGCGCAGCTCTGCCTCGTGCTCCTTCATGTTGGCGTCGGTCCACCGGCCGCTGAAGCGCACGACGGCGACGCGTGCAGGGGGAACCTCGCGAAGGACGACCCGCGAATCCTCGGGCGCGGGGAGTGTCCCGAGGGTCTCGCCATCGGGCATGGTGAACGCCACGGTCCACGAGTCTCCATCGCGGTGCTGCGCGACGGGCGCGGTCATCGGGAGCTTTACGCCCGCGTTGGTCTTCTGCAGAGCTTGCGCGACAGGCGCGGTCATCGCGATCTTCGCGCCCGGACGGTTCTTCCCGAAGATGTAGCCGGCGAGACGGCGGAAGCCTTCGTTGCCGGCGTCGTTCCATTCGCCGATGACCGTTGTCTCCGCCACGACTCGAGCTCCGTATTGGCGGATCTCGAAGTCACCCTCGCGGAGCTGGGTCACGTAGTGCGGTTCTTGGATCTTGGCCACGATGCACCCATACATCAAAAGTGCGCCGACGACTGCGGTCGCGCGGCGTCTGGCATATCCGCTCCGCTCGGTTCGTCGCAGCGGACTTTCACCCAGGGCTTGCGGTTACGAGATTTTCTCACGAAGAGTGCGCGGCCGCTCGGCCAGGCCTTACCGTCCTTCAGGGTGGCGGCAGGCATTCCGTCGACGACGGATCGCGCTCCGAACGCCGGCAGGTGAAACCCGAGCAGCACGGAAGGCCGGTTTTCATCGAGTCTCCTTGGCTAGCTCCGCAGAAATTGCCTTGCGGCAGGCATGTGAGCCGCTTCTCGAGGCAGCGCCCCTCCTGACACACGACGCCGTTCGGAAACTTTTCGCAGTCCGCTTCGGAGTTGCACGCCGCGCAAACGCCTGCGACACAGCGCTGCGAGCGACACCGAATGACGGTTTTGCATTGCATGCCGTTCGGGCGGTTGTCACGCGGCAGTGTCTGGCACGGTGGCGGCGGCGGACTGCCCGGCCTCGGCCTCTTTTCTCCACGGTCCTCGCACTCGGGTAGGTTCGAGGTCGGCCCGGTCGCGGCCGGAGCGGGAGAGGGCTCGGTGGGAGACACGCTAGCCGAGGGGGCACTGGAGCCGGAGGGCGCAGCGGCCGCGCTTCCCGCATTGGACGCTACGGATGTGGGCGACGAGCCGACCCGAGCGGCGCCCGCCGCGACTGGAGTGACGGGCCGCAGAGTGGGCGTGAAGACGGTGCAGAGCGCGACCGCATCCCCTAGCTTCGCCTTCGTGAACGTGTTCGCTGCGCCCTTGCACATTTGGCCTGCTGAGCATCCCGCGTCGCTCGTGCACACGCGCCCACAGAATGGACTTTCGTTCATAAGGGGGACCTCGGGCGCTTTGCACGTCGGTGCCTTGAGGGTCGTTGCGCCGCCGGTCGGTGCAGCCGTGAACGCTTCCTGTCCGACCCAACCCATCAGCTTCCGCTGGTCACTAGGGTTGTCGACGAGCACCATGAATGAGGTGCCGCGCCGCGCGATCTCCGTAACGGTCGCGCCCTTGGGAAGCGAGGTGACCACCCTCCCGACGCCCGGAATCGCGCGCAGGTTGGTTGCGCGCTGGAGCGTCGCGGCGACGTTCGCAAGCGGCTTCTCGTCGGGGAAGCGCGAGACGTCGTCCTCGTTGGCTGCAAGCGGAGCGGGCACCGGCGGCGGAGCGGCGCTGACGGCCTCGGCGGCAAGGCCTTCGGCTCCCACCGCTGCATCGGCTGCTCCGCCAACCTTCGCCTTGCAGGCCACGATGACCAGAAGGGACAGCACCGAGAAGGTCGACAGCGTTCGAGAAACCCGACGTGAACGATTGGGCATGGCACTCATGAGCGCATGATACATCCCACCGCTGGGAGCGCGTAATTTAGACCACGGATGTTCGTCTCGCCCGCGTTCGCGGTGGCCCGACAAACCAGTCGCTTCACGTTGGATCGAATCATTTCCGCGACGATTGAATCCTCGCCGCCAGGCTACTTGCACGTGTAAACGGCCGCCTCGGCCATACCGTTGCAAGTGCTCTCGATGTCCGTTCGATCGCCCTGCCGGTTCGACGATGTCTCCAGGATCACTAGGCTTGGGTGGATCTCCATCGGGGTCGCTCCATACACCGCGGATAAATCGACTCGCCGCGTCGCTGTTCACCGTCGACGAGAACGGAATTCGCCGAGTAAAATCCGAGTGTCCGTAGCGCTCACTGGCAGCGAGGGAGTCCTTCGATGTCGGGGTTGGCGTCGAATGCGCTCTCGGTAGACATCTCGACGGCGGGGACGTAGCCCCAGTTTTCGTTGTCGTCGCCGAGCGTCTGATACCCACTCGCGTGCGCGGCAGCTACACTCCTGGCCGATGCCGACCACACGTCTGTCATGGGTGAGCGCTCTCGCGTTCGTCGGGCTCGTGCACTGCGGCCTCGACGGGCTCAGCGGCGGCGCGCCCATCGATGGCGGTGGCATCGTCGACGCCGGCGACGCGCTCGACGCCGGTCCGTCGCCGCGCGACGCATCGTCCGA
>JAYTOQ010000577.1:0-7439 GCA_043747665.1 Polyangiaceae bacterium
GCACGATGGCGAGGCACGTCGAATGCTTCCACCCCCGACGTATCTCCCATTCGCGCTCTGCCGCTCGACGCCTCTCCCGGCGGGCGGGAGGCGGAACGCGACAGCGTGTGTCGAGAGAGGGATAGCGAGATGAAGACCATTGGTTGGATTGGAGCCGCGTCAGCTGCGCTCGTCGCATGTGCGTCGAGCCCAGTGCCCGCGGACAAGCTTGCGAAGTCGACCGCGGCCGTGCGCAGCGCGCACGAGGTCGGCGCCGAAAAGGTCCCGCCGGCGGCGCTGCATCTCAAGGTCGCAAACGAGGAGCTCGACCTGGCGAAGAAGTTGATCGCCGAAGGCGATAACAACCGCGCCGAGTATGTGCTGCTTCGTGCCCAGGTGGACGCCGACACCGCGCTGCAGCTCGCTATATCACCATCGTCGGGCATACCGATTCGGTCGGTAGCGACGAGACGAACATGCAGCTCTCCCAGAAGCGCGCAGAGGCGGTGCGCAGTTACATGTCCACGCACGGGATCGTGGGCGACCGCGTCCAGGCCCAAGGCATGGGCAAGACGCAGCCGGTCGCCGACAACAAGGCGGCCGAGGGTCGCGCCAACAACCGGCGCGTCGAGATCATCCTCAACGGCTCTGCGAACGCGCCGGAGATCCGCTAGAGCCAGAACGGCGACACGAGGGCCGCGAGATACCACGGCCATTCGTGTCGCCGCTTGAACGACGGCAGCACGCCCCACGTCTGCTTGCCCTGCGTGATGGCGTCGTGCGATCCCGCCTCGTCCTCCCGCTTTGCGCGAACGCGCGCGAGCTTGACGTAGGCCTGCACCGACGAGGTGTTCTTGCGGATGAATCGCTCGTAGGAGTCCTCGGCCTCCTCCCAACGACCGAGCTTCGCGAGCGCGTCGCCGGCGACGAGGTACGGGTCGCCGCGTCCCACCTCGGGCGCGATGGCGATGGCTGCGACGAGCGGCTCGAGCGCCGCCTCCGGCTCTCCGCACTTCAGCCTCGCGATGCCGAGCTCGAAGAGCAGCTCGGCATCGTCGAGCGAGCCTTGCGGGTGTCGCGTCGATTCGGCCATGCGCTGCCGCGTCTTCTCGATCAGGAGGATCGCCTGCTTCGGGCGCTTTCGTTCGAGGTAGAGGCGCGCGAGGTCGCGCGTCGCCATCATGTTGCTCGGGTTGATCTCGCTCTCCGCGCGGAGGCGCGAGATCTTTCCCATCGTCCGGAGCCACACCACCGGGTCGGGCAAGAACCCACGACACAGCCAGAAACCGAGCGCGAGGACCGCGGCGGCGGGGTTCTGTGTCGCGTACGCGAGCAAGAACGAGAGGAGATAGTAGCTCCAGTAACCCATCGCGCCTGCCAACGTTTATACGCCAACGCGGGAGGGTCCTCCCCTCCTCATGTCAAATGGCGGCATGTCAGGTGGCGTCATTTGTGCCGGCGGGACCGGGTGCACACGCTTCGTTCATGAAGAAAGCGTTCGCCGTTTGCCTCCTCGCGTCGACCCTCGCGTCGACCCTCGCCTCGGCCAGCGTTGCCTCCGCCGATGATGATCGCGCGCGCGTGCACATCAAGTCGGAGAAGCACGTGCAGCTCGAGAGCCGTGCCTCGAAGCATGATGCATGGTTGCTCGCTTGCGAGTCGCCCTGCGACCGCGATCTTGCGCTCGGCGACGAGTACCGCGTCATCTACGGCACGGAGGCCCGAGCGACGCGTGGAGACGCGTTCCGCCTCTCGGCAGCGCCGGGCGGCTCCGTCACCGTCACCGTCGACGAAGGCTCCACGGCGCAGGCGGTAGGAGGCCTCGTGATGGCCACCGGGGGCGTCGCGCTGGCCATCGTGGGCCTGATCGGGGTTGCGGCGGTGGCATCCGCGCCAAGCTCGTCGTCCGACGGCAGCGCGCACACCGCCGAATGCTCGATCTGCGGCGACGGGCTTCGCGACTTCTTCACGTTCGTCTCCGCCGTCGCGCTCATCGCAGGTGGCGGCGCCATCCTGACGGGCGTGCTCCTCGTCAACGACGCCGGCCCGAGCACGTCGCAGCAGCCGGTCTTCGCGAGGGAGCCGACCTGGACGGCCCCGCGCGCCGAGCTGGCGACGAAGCGCCCCTTCGTCGTGCCGCTCTCGTTCTCGTTCTGACTCCTTCTCGTTCTGATCGGAGCGCGAAATTAGACGGTCGCTTGACGCATGCCCGGCGCCTCGCGGCCCGTGGCAGACACGTACTCGTCGTACGAGCCGCCGTAGACGTGCGTCTTGCCGTCCTTGGTGAGCTCGAGGATGCGCGTGGCGATCGAGCGAAGGAACGCGCGATCGTGGCTCACGAAGACGATGGTGCCTTCGTAGGCCTCGAGCGATTTCACGAGCGCGCGCTTCGTGACGAGATCGAGATGGTTCGTCGGCTCGTCGAGGACCAGGAGGTTCGGGGCATCGAACAGGATCTTGGCGAGCGCGAGGCGCGCCTTCTCGCCACCGGAGAGGATGCGGATCGGCTTGTCGTGGTCGTCGCCGTGGAAGCCGAACGCGCCGGCGAGGCTGCGCAAGGTTCCGATGTTCGTCGTGGGTGAGTGCGCGACGAGCTCCTCGAGGACGGTGCGATCGCCCGTGAGCTGCTCCATCTGGTGCTGCGCGAAGTAGCCCATCTGCACCGAGGCGCCGATGGCGACCTTGCCGGCGTCGGGGTTGATCGCGCCGGCCATCATCTTGAGGAGCGTGGTCTTGCCGGAGCCGTTCTCGCCCATGACCGCCCAGCGCTCGTTGCGCCGGATGAGCAGCGTCGTGCCGTCGTGGACCTTCTTCTCGCCGTAGTGCTTCGCGACCTTGTCGACGTTGATGACGTCGTCGCCGCTGCGAGGAGCCTTCTTGAAGTCGAAGGTCTTCTCGATGATGCGGCGCGGCGGCTCGATCTTCTCGATCTTCTCGAGCTTCTTCACGCGGCTCTGCACCTGCGCGGCGTGGCTGGCGCGGGCCTTGAAGCGATCGATGAACGCCTGCTCCTTCGCGAGCATCGCCTGCTGGCGCTCGTACTGCGCCTCGGCCTGCTTGGCGGCGATGGCGCGCTGCGCCTCGTAGAAGTCGTAGTCGCCCGAGTAGCTCCTGACCTCGCCGCCGTCGATCTCGACGATCTTCTTCACGACGCGGTTCATCACGTCCTTGTCGTGGCAGGTCATGAGGACCGCGCCGCGATAGTCGCGAAGGAACCCTTCGAGCCAGATGATGGACTCTATGTCGAGGTAGTTGGTGGGCTCGTCGAGCAGCAGCGCGTCGGGTTGCGCGAGGAGGATCTGGGCGAGCGCGACGCGCATCTTCCAGCCGCCGGAGAGCGCGCCGACGTCGCCTTCGACCTGCGCAGGCTCGAAGCCGAGGCCGGCGAGGATGGCATGGGCGCGCGCCTCGAGGTCGTAGCCGCCCAGCTCCTGGAACCGGGCCTGGGCCTCGCTGAAGCGATCGACGACGTCGGAGAAATCCGGCGCCTCGTGGTCGTTCATCTTGTGCTCGAGCTGCTTGAGCTCCTCGCCGAGCGCTCCTGCCTCACCGGCGCCGGCGAGGGTCTCCGCAAGGACGCTGCGACCCTTGAGGTCACCGACGTCCTGCCGGAAATACCCGAGCGTCATGCGCTTGGGGCGGTCGACCATCCCGTCGTCGGGGTGCTCTTCCTCCATGATCAGGCGGAAGATGGAGGACTTTCCGGAGCCATTGGGTCCCACCAGGCCCACTTTCTCGCCGGGTCCGACGAAGAAGGACGCGTCGATGAAGAGGACCTGGCCGCCGTACTGCTTGCAGACGTTCGAGAAGGAAATCATTGCGAGGCGTCACGGCTCTTAGCACGGACAAACAATCTGTATAGTCGGGTCGTCATGCTCGCCTTCGCCCTGCGGCGCGCTGTATGGGCGATCCCGACGCTCTTCGGGGTGAGCCTCGTCGTCTTCTTGCTGACGACGCTGCTGCCCGATCCCGAGCCGTCGCCGGGAGGCATTCCGGGTGACCTCAGCTATCGGCTGAAAGTCGACGACCTCCGCCGTGCGCGCTTCCTCGACCTGCCGCGCTTTCTCAACGTGGCGCCGCACGACGCGCGAACGGCGGTCGACGACTGCGTCACCCACATCGTGCTCGACGACGACGACGCCAAGCTCTGCGAGACGCGCCTCGTGCAGATCGGCGGAGCTGGGCTCCCATTTTTACTCCCGCACCTCGACAACCTCCCGCCCAGGTCGCGCGGACAGATCGCGCTCGCGCTTGCGCCGATCGCGAAGCGCATGGGCGTCGGCGAGGAGCGCGACATGGCCGACCCCGACCGCGCGGCGCTCTTTTGGGAGCGCTTCTGGGAGGACCGCTCGGTCGACTTCACCGGCCCCGCCGTGCACCGCGAGGTGGACCGCCTGGTACGGCGCGGCAGCGACCTCCGCGAGGAAGAGCTACACGTCGTCGACACCTTCGCGCTCGAGCAGCTCATCGAGGCGATGAAGGTCACGAAGGACCGCGCGGCGCTCGTGCGTCTCACGCGCCTCGCCTCGCACGTCGCCGATCGCGACGTGGTGGTGAAGCCGGAGGACGACGCCAAGCGCGCGCGCGCGGTGGTCTCCGATTGGCAGTCGTGGTGGTACGTCCACGAGTCCGACTACGTCGCGCTGCAGGGCGGCGGCAAGGTCACCGCCAGCATCGCCCAGACCCGGTACGCGAAGTGGGTGCTCGGCGCCGCGACCGGTCAGCTCGGCCTGTCGACGCGTGACGGAGAGCCCGTCTTCGACAAGCTGCTCGCGCGCGCACCAGTCACGCTCGGCATGGCGTTCCTGGCGCTGCTCCTCAGCCTCTCGGTGGCGATCCCGATGGGGGTCGTCGCGGCGTGGCGACGGGGACACACCGTGGATCACGCGACTGCGCTCGTCCTGCTCGCGTTCTACTCGCTGCCCACGTTCCTCGTCGCCGAGCTGCTCGCGACGTTCGTTCGCGCCACCGAGAACGCGTTCGTTCTTCCCATCGTCGCGCTTGCCACCGTCTCGCTCTCGGTGATGACCCAGCAGCAGCGCGCCTCGATGATCGAGGCGCTCTCGCAGGACTACATCCGTTCCGCGCGCGCCAAGGGGGCGCGGACGCTTCGCGTTGCGGTCGTCCATGCGCTGCGCAACGCGCTCGTGCCCACGGTGACGCTCGCAGGCGTGCAGTTCCCGGCGCTCGTCGGCGCGGCGTTCGTGGTCGAAGAGGTCTTCGGGATCCGCGGCATGGGCTGGGAGACGCTGCGCGCCATCGAGACGCGGGACGCTGCGTGGATCGTCGCCGTCACGCTCCTCTGCGCGGTGGTGACCACCGCGTGCCTCGTCGGGACCGACGTGGCGTACGGGCTCCTCGATCCACGCGTCCGCGAGCAGCAGATCCGCAGGAGGCGTGTCACATGAGCGACGCCCCGCGCGATCCGAACGACGGCGAGAATCGCGGCAATCGCGAGAGCATCCCGCTGCTCCTCGCGCGCACCACCAGCAAGCTCCCGGCCGCGGATCGCAAGAGCCGCACCAGCATCCATCCGCCGCCCCCGCGCCTCTCGATCCGCTTCCAGTCGACGCGCAAGGAGACGGCGGGCGCCATCGGCTACCTGCGCAGCCGCCTCGGCGCCGCCGGCACGCTGGTGGCGATGTTCCTCGTGCTCATCGCGATCTTCGCCGACCTGCTCGCCAGCGATCTGCCGATTGCATGCAAACTGCACGGACGCCTCTATCTCTTCTCGAACATCACGCAGCCGGCGGAGCTCGTCGCGCTCGGCGGTGCGGAGATTGCCGCGGAGGCCGACTGGACGGTCAGCGCGATCGTCGCGCACGGCCCTGACGCCGGGGCCGGCACGGGTACCGCCGCTCCGCTCCTGCCGCCCGGGAGCGTGAAGGGCCATCCGTTCGGGACCGATCACGAGGGCCGTGACGTGTTCGCGCGCGTCGTGCACGGGACGCGCACGTACCTGGTGTTCGCGCTCGGCGCCGTGATCGTGTCGCTCCTTTTCGGCGGTGTGCTGGGCGCGCTCGCCGGCCTCTTCGGGGGCGGGACCGATGCGCTCGTGGGGAGGGCCATCGAGACGGTCAGCGCCTTCCCGCCTCTCGTGCTCGTGCTCGGCATCCAGGCCGCCGTGCCACGCGCCACGATGGGCTCGCTGTTCCTCGCCATCGCGCTGACGCGCTGGCCCGAGGTGGCTCGCCTCGTACGCGCCGAGGTCATGCAGGTCGCGACGAAGGACTACATCATGGCGGCGCGCGCGCTCGGTGCCTCGCCGCTGCGCGTCCTCCGCAAGCACATCGCCCCGAATGTGCGCGGTCAGCTCATCGTGCTCGGCGCGATCGGAGTGCCGGCGGTGATCCTCATCGAGGCTTCGCTCGACTTCCTGCGCGTCGGGGCGCCCGCGGGCGCCGCGTCGTGGGGCGAGACCATGAGCGAATTCCGCGACGCTTCCCAGGCGTGGTGGCTGCTCGCGTTCCCCGGCGCGTTCCTGTTCGCGACCATCGTGGCGCTCAACCTCGTCGGCGAAGCGCGGCGCGAGTACCTCGACCCGCGCGCGCGCTGACCTCGAGCCGACGAGGCGACGAGGCGCTCGCGGTACTAGTCGATCTCCTTCTCCAGCTTGTCGAGCTCGGTCTTGTAGTTCGCCTTGGTGATCTCGGCGCGGACCTGCTTCGCGACGTCGGAATGCGTCGGCAACGGATCATTCTCGATCGTCGCTGTCGCCACCGCCCCGCTTGCTGCGGCCGATGCCGTGGCCGACGCCATCGCCGCACCGGCCTCGCCCGCCTTCGTCGTCGCCGAGGCGTCTCCCACGGCGACCGAACCGTCGGTCGCTCCGGCGTTCTCCTTCGGCGTGCAGGCCGACGCGGCCAGCATCATCAGGAGGACCGCGATGCTCTTCGTCGCCTTGCTCGTCGTGCTCACTTGCCACCTCCTGCGGTCTTGGCGCTGAGCTTCTCGAGCTTCGCGTCGATGCTCTTCTCCTCGCGCTCGAGGGCGACGTCGGCGCGCTTGACGGCGGCGTCGTTCTTGTCCTCTTGCGCGAGCTCGCGGATCCGCATCAGGCGGCTGACGTTGTGCCAGTGCTTCTTGATGGCGTCGCGCTCCCCGTCGGTGAGGCGCTTGCCGCCCTTGTGGACCTTCGCGTCGATGGCCTTCTCGCGTCGCTCCCAGATCTGCTTGCGGAGCTCGAGCTGCGCCGGCGTGCGCCGTCCTGCGACGGGCTTACCGGCGTCGGCCGCGGGCATCGGACCTTCGTCGTCGTCGTCGGCGGCGGCCTTGGCCGTCCCGGCGGCGACGCCCGCCTTGTCATCCTTCTTCTCGTCCTTCTTGTCTTCCTTCTTCTCGCCATGAGCGGCGGGCCCGCCAGGCTTGCCCCGGTCGGGGTCGGCGAACGCGAGCGAGGACACGAGGGTGACGGCTACGAACGTGAGCAAGAAACGGCGCATGCTGATCCTCCAGAGCAC
>JAYTOQ010000578.1:0-7754 GCA_043747665.1 Polyangiaceae bacterium
ACGAAGATGCGCTCACCCTTCGTGAGGAACTTCGCGAGCGCTTCGCCGCGCTTGCCCCAGAGCGTCACCGAGTGCCACTCGGTGCGTTCCTGACGCGTCTGGCTCTTGTCGAGGTACGTCTCGGTCGTCGCGAGCCGAAGCTTGAGGACGGCCTGGCCACCCTGCGTCATCTTCAGCTCCGGATCGGCGCCGAGGTTACCGAGCAACATCACCTTGTTCAAACCTTCGGCCATCGCACGCTCCTTGGTCCGAGGGTTCTCTCGTACAGCGACGACCGCATGTCAACGGTGGGCGTCAGGGCTTGGGAGCGGGCGCAGCGCCGCCGCCGGTCGCCGACTCGAGCTTGCTCTTCAGCTTCACGACCGTGACCTCGGACTGCTTCTGACCCTTGGGATCGACGAGCTCGACCTTCTGGAGGATGGTCATGTCGCCGTCGACCTTCAGAGCGACGTGGTCGAACTTGAACGCGTACGTGGTGACGCCCGTGCCCTTGACCTCTTGCGTCGCGCCGGGCGGCGCGCCGCGCTGCTTCACGGGGGTCTTCGGCACGGCGACCTCGATGTCCGCCACGACGACGCCGCCCTCCGCCGACACCTCCTTCAACGTGAAGATATGCTTCGCGGAGTTCTCCTGGCCGCGCTCCTTGCGTTCCACTTTCCGCTCCCACTTCGCGCCGACGCCGATGGCCTCGTTCGGGAACGGCGGGACGACGAGCTCGAGGGACTGCTGCAGGCTCTGGATGATCACCTCGGCGCCGGGCCCCTGCATCTTGTCGTCGGCCTTGAACTCGACCTCGCCGAGCTCGCCTTGCGACGTGACGTCGAAGGTGCCGGTCAGGCCGACGAACGGCGCGAGCTGCGCCGCAGCCTGAGCCTTCTGAGCGAGCGGCGCGTCGGGGAGGTCCACCTTCAGGACCTTTAGCTCGAACTTCGTCGAGGTGGGCTTGACCGCCTTGGGCGTGAAATCGACGGTGATCGCGAAGGCTGCTTCCTGCGCGGGCCCTCCGCCCTGGCGGCCGGCGCTCTGACGAACGGTGACGATGCGCTTGTCGCTGCGGTTGGCGGTGAACGTGTACTTGCGGACGGCGCGCGGCTCGGCGCCGGTCTCGAGGACCTTGAGCAACGGCCGCGCTTCATCGCCGGCGCCTCCCGCGGCGCCGCCGGGATCGCCTGCGGGCGGATTCTCGGCGGACGCCATGCCGCCCTCCAGCATGCCGCCGTCGGTCTTCACGCCGACGATCGAGCCGCCGCCGCCGCTCGGGACGAAGTCGTTGAAGACCATGTCCGAGGGCACCGGGGTCGTCTTCTTCGGCTCGTCGTCGACCTTCTTCGGCGGGTCCTTGCCGCAACCCCCGAGCGCGAGACCCATCGCGACTGCGACCCCGAGCCCGAAAACGAGTGATTTCATCGCGGCGGGGACCCTACTACGACACTGCTGACTTGGCGACACAGTGAGAACCGTACTAGAACGTTCGAGCTTTCCGCCTCGCGACATCCGATGCCATCGAGCCCTCAATCCAGTCGTCCTCCCGCCTCCGAGTCGCTCGGCACCACGGCGCCGCCGCGGATCTCGATCGTCATCCCCGTCTACAACGAGGAGGCGATCCTCCACGCTGCAGTCGTCGATCTCCGCGAGCGCCTCCAGCCGATGGGCTGGACCTACGAGATCATCCTCGCGGAGAACGGCTCGCGCGATCGCACCGTCGAGATCGGTCAGGAGCTCGCCACCAAGTACGGCGCGGCCACCGACGGTCAGGTGAAGATGATCAGCATCGGCGAGCCGAACTACGGCAAGGCGCTGAAGCAGGGCATCCTCCTCGCCCGCGGAACGCTCGTCCTGTGCGACGAGATCGATCTCTGTGACGCCGACTTCCACCGTCGCGCCGTCGAGATTCTGGAGACCGGCGAGGCCGACCTCGTGATCGGGTCGAAGCTCGTCGCCGGGGCGGAGGACGATCGTCCGGCCATCCGCCACGCCGCCAGCATCGCCTACTCGACGATGCTCAAGCTGCTGCTCGGCTTTCGCGGCACCGACACCCACGGTCTCAAGGCGTTCCGGCGCGTCGCCCTCCTCGACATCGTGCGCTCGTGCCTCGTCGACAAAGACGTGTTCGCGAGCGAGCTCGTCATCCGCGCCGATCGCGGGGGCGTGCGCACGCGCGAGATCCCGGTGCGCGTCGTCGAAAAGCGGCCGCCTTCGATCAACCTCTTCAAGCGCGTTCCGAACGTTCTGAAGAGCGTCGTGAAGCTCACGTACGCCATCCGCGTCCGCGGCTAGATCCGCCGCGCCGCCGCGCATCAATCACGCGGCCCTCGAGGCATTGTTGTACACTTGCGGCCTTCCCGTGGATGACAGGGCTTCCAGGCGGGCTGCGTTGGTCGCATCGATGGCGCTGCTGTTCTTCAGCGCGCTCACCGCCTTCGCGCTCGTCGGCTGGTTCAAGGGCAATCCGGTCCCGTGGAGCTGGAAGAGCCTGCTCGCCGTGGGCTGCGCGGTGCTCGCCGTCACGACGAGCGCGCTGGTGTGGAGCGCACCGTCGCGCAGCCACGCCGTCCTCGGCATCGTGATCATGCTGGCCTCTCTCGCCCGCATCGGTCCGCCCGGCGACTGGACATGGGTGAGCTTCGCGCTCGTCGCAGTGACGTTCGTGTTGCTGATGCCCCTCGTTCACGCCGCTATCGTGCTGCGCAGCGAGGACGATCAGGGCTGATCGTCCGCGCTGTGCAGCGGCGCGTCGCGCTCAGTGCGACGACGCGAGCGAGAGCTTGCCGAATGCCCCGTGCGCCTCACCGCCGGGACCGGCGGTGAAGAACAGCTCACCCTGCGGCGAGACGGCGAGCGCCCAGAGGCCGTCGATGGCGAGCTTCTGACCATTCGCGCCGAGAAGGCTTCCGAGGTACGTCGCGTGCACGGTGCTGGACGCCGTCACCGGCGCAGGATGGCCGTAGCCGTAGCTGCTGCCATTGCCGCCGCTCGGGGTCTTGCTGATTGCGACATCGAACGCCTGCACGGCGCCGTCGCCGAAGTTCCCGACGAGCAGCTTCCCGGCGAGCTTCGGCCCGAACGACGCCGGCGCGAGCGCGAGCCCCCACGGCGCGTTCAGCGTGCCGCGCGATGCGATGCGCCCGATCAGCTTGCCCGACGTCTCGAAGACGCTGACGAAGCCCTTGCCGGGACCTTGCTGGTCGTCGTGCTTGTCCGCATCTTGCTGCGCGAACGTGACGTACAGCTTGCCGCCGAGCTCCTGGATGTTGAACGGCGCGTAGTCCGCGGGGACGGTCGGGTCGACGAAGCCCGAGCTCGCGACCTTCGTGTAGTTTGCATCGAACACGTCGACGGCGCGGTTGTGGAAGTCCGTCGCAAAGATGTGGCCGCCCGCGATGGCGAGGCCCTTGTAGACGGAGCCGGCGGTCGTGCGATCGGCGCGCGTCTTCGCGCCGCCGGTCGGCTGCCAGCCGATGATGGTTCCGTGCTCGTTCGCGATGATGAACTTGTCGCCCGCGAAGTCGGTCGAGCCGTTGAACACCTGACCGGTCGGCGAGGACCCCTCGGTGTCGCTGGCGGCGGCCGGAACCGCAACGGTGAGCAGCAGCTTTCCGGCCGCGTCGTAGACGGTGGTGGTGCTGGACCCAGCGTTGGAGACCCAGGCCGGTCCGGTGGGGTTGAAGGCGATGCCCCAGGCGTTCTTCAGGTTGGCATCCGTCGTGGCTGCCTTCCCTGCCTCGTCGGAGACCAGATCGGTCCGCGCGAGCTTCACGGAGAGGTGCTTCGTGATGTCCTGTTCGGAAACGTTGCCCTCCTGGGCGTCTCCGTCGGTCGGAGCGGCCCCGCATGCGGCGGCAAGAGTGGCGATCATCGAAAGAACGAGATAAGTGCGCGTCTTCATGGCTCTGTGTCCTGTCGGCTTGAGGCCCGCACGAGCGCGAGCAGTTCGAACAGGACGCGTTCTAGCCGCTCTGGCGCGGTCAACCAGCCAATGTAGGACAATGGAGCCTTTCCAATTTGGATAGGCCCGGGCAAAAACACTCGCTACTTCGGGAACGTGGTCCGCGCGGCGATCTGCGCCTTCAGCATCTGGTAGCCCACGCGCAAGACGACGTCCGGCGACGTCGACGGATCGGCGGGGACGTCGCGCGCGAGCATGCCGCTCACCATGTCGATGCTGCCGCCGTCGACGACCATCACGCCGCCGTCACGTGACCCGGAGCCGCCTTGCGGGCCCTCGGCGGCAAGGTGACCCGGCAGGTCGCGCTCACGCGTGACCTTGGCGTTCTCCGGCGGGCCCTTCGTTCCCGACTCGATGACCACGTCGGGATGGATGCCGTCGGCCTGGATGGCGTGTCCGCTCGGCGTGTAGTAACGGGCGGTCGTGAGCTTCAGGCCCGCGCCGTTGGGGAGCGGGAGGATCGACTGCACGCTGCCCTTACCGAACGTGTTGGCGCCGATCACGGTCGCGCGCTTGTTGTCCTGGAGCGCGCCGACGAGGAGCTCGCTGGCGCTGGCGCTGTACTCGTTGACGAGCGCGACGCACGGGATGTCCGCGAACGCTCCGCCAGAGCGCGCGCGGAGGTCCTCGATGATCTCGCCGCGATGGCGCATCGAGTAGATGCCGCCGGTGGAGATGAACTCGTCGGCGATCTCCGTGGCCTCGTCGACGAGGCCGCCCGGGTTCGAGCGGACGTCGAGGACGATGCCGGTGAGCAGGCCGCCCTTCGCCTCGGCGCGCAGCTTGGCGGTGGCGGCCATCACCTCGGCGTGCGCGCGCTCCTGGAACTGCTTGATGCGGATGTAGCCGACGTTCCCCTCGAGCAGCTTGTAGTTGACGCTCGAGACGTGGATGACCTCGCGCGTGACCTCGAACGTGAGCGTCTGTCCGGTGCGCTCGCCGCCCGCTGCGCCAGCGTCGGCGGGGCCGGCGCCCGAATCGGGCGTACCGGCGGCGACGGTCCCCCGCCCGCTCTCGCGATGGATGGTGATCTTCACCTTGGTGCCCGCCGCGCCGCGCATCCGCTTGACGACCTTGTCGAGCGGCTGCGTCACGACGTCGTCGCCGTCGACGGCGATGATCTGATCGCCGCTCTTGATGCCGGCGCGGTACGCCGGTGACCCCTCGATGGGCGCGATGACGACGAGTTTGTCGCCGCGGCCGTCGACCTCGAGGCCCACGCCGCCGAACTTGCCCTCGGTGTCGCTCTGGAACTGCTTCCACTCGTCGGGCGGCAGATAGGAGGAGTGGGGGTCGAGATTCTCGACCATCCCCTTGATGGCGCCCTCGACGATCTTCCCGCGCTCGACCGGGTCGACGTAGTTGTTCTCGATCTGGACCAGCACGCGGCCGAGCTGCGAGACCGATTGGTACGGATTCTGAGCCTCAGGCGTGGCCTCTGCGCGCATGCCCCCGAGAGCGAGTCCGCCCGCGAATGCAGCCACAGTAGGGAGAAGGACGCGTCGCAGATACTTCACGCGCGGAAGCCTACCCGCAGTTGGCCCGATAAAAGCGCTGGACGTCTGCGCTCCAGAAGTGGATCATTGTCGGAGCGAAGGCCCCGCACGGCTGATATTCCCGAGGGAGTACCAGCAGTAATCGATCGGCCTACGCGCGCGCACCACTTCACGGGAGGCTGTCTTGGCGAACGACAAGGACTCGATTTCGAACCTGCGTACCGAGAGCTCCAAGACCGACAAGAGGAAGCAGAGTCTCTACTTCCCCGAGTCGATGCTCCAGGAGATCAAGGAAGAGGCTGCTCGCCTCGATCGCTCGCTGTCCTGGGTCGTCCAGCGCGCGTGGAAGATCTCGCGCCTGGAGATCAAGAAGCTCCCGAGCGTCAACGAGGTCGAAGGCGGCGAGGACGACGACGAGGCCTGAGCGGCTCGTCTGACGTAGTGAGCGTAGTCCTGTGAGCGCGCGACCGCCTTCGATCGCGCCGCCTTCGGGCGGCGCGCGCGATCCTGGCGTTCGCGCGGAGACTCACGAGACCGTCGCGGCGGAGGACGGCACACGCCTCTTCCTCCGTACGATGCCATGTCGGAACGAGCCCGCGAGCACGCGCATGCGCGCGTTCTTCTGCGACGGCATTCTCTGCGACGGTTTCATATGGAAGTACTTGTGGAACGACCTCGCGGAGCTCTGCGACGTCGCCCATTGGCACTACCGCGGTCATGGGCGCAGCGGCGCGCCCGTCGATCCCACGAAGATCGACATCGCCCAGCACGCCCGCGATCTCCATGCCGTGCGCGAGCACGTCGGAGACCCGCCGTGCGTCCTGCTCGGGCACTCGATGGGCACGCAGGTGTGCCTCGAGGAGTGGCGGCTCTTCCCCCAGCACGTGAAGGGCATCGTGCTCTTGTGCGGGAGCTACGGGAAGGTCACGCAGTCGTTCCGAGGGATGCCGATCCTCGACGCCATCCTGCCGAAGCTGATGAGCGTCGTCGACAAGCAGCCGGACCTCGTGCGCGCGATCTGGTCGCGGATACCTCCCGAGATGGCCTTCCGCGCCGCGATGCTCGCGGGTGACGTCGACCCCGACAACGTCCGGCGCGAGGACATGCTGCCGTACCTGAAGCACATGACTCACGTCGACTTCGCGATGTTCTTGAAGATGCTGCGCGCCGCGGGCGATCACAGCGCCGAGGAGTACCTCGCGCAGATCGACGTGCCCGTGCTGATTATCGCCGGCGAGAAGGACACATTCACGCCCGGCTCGCTCTCGCAGTGGATGGCGGAGCAGATCCCGGGCGCCGAGCTGCTGGTCGTACCGGCCGGTACGCACGTCGCGCCCATCGAGCAGCCCGAGCTGATCGGCGCGCGCATCAAGGCGTTCGTCGAGCGTGTTTCGGCGCCGTAGTCTCGGCGCTCTACTCGCGTTCGCCGCGTTCGCCGCGTTCGCCGCGTTCGCCGCGTTCGCCGCGTGCGCGCGGCCTTCCGCGCCGGTCGACGCGGGTGCGAGCGCGGACGCGAGCGCGGACGCGGACGCGAGCGCGGACGCGGACGCAGGGAGCGACGATTCGGCCTACGTCGACGCGGCGCCAAGGGCCGTTAGGAGCATCGGGCACACGTCGGTGGTCTTCAAGGTCGAGCTGAGCACCGGGCGGAAGGCGGCGTGGAAGCCGGCGTCGCGGCGGGGGCCTGTTCGGTACAAGGGCGAGATCGCCGCGCGCAGGCTGGGCGTCGCGCTCGGGCTCGACAACGTGCCGCGCGCGTTCTTTCGCGCGTTCGACGCCGGCGCCTTCGCCGGCGCGAAGAATGCCGACGAGCTCCTCGTCCACGAAGGCATCGTGAAGGGCGCGCTGATCCCGTGGATCGACGGGCTCTCGTTCCTCGCGCTCGAGCAGGCGCCGCTCGCCGGGCAGTGGAAGCAGTGGCTACGCAAGGGCGAGACCATCCCCGACGACCAGCGTGAGCTCGCGCGCCAGATCAGCACGCTCGTCGCGTTCGACTTCGTGACCGCCAACTGGGATCGCTGGAGCGGCGGCAACGTTGGCATCGACAGGGCGAGCGGCACGCTCCTCTTCATCGACAACGACGGCGCATTCTTCGAGGTGCCGCCAGCCGAAGGACTTCATCGCAACAAAAAGCTCCTCGAAGGCGTCGACAAGTTCTCGCGCGGCTTCGTCGCGCGACTGAAGGCGCTCGACGACGACGCGCTCGATCGCACACTCGGCGAGGAGGCGGTCGGTGTTCCTCTGTTGTCGACGAAGGCGCTGGCGGGGGTCCACGCGCGAAGGAAGCAGCTCCTCCAGATCATCGACGCGAA
>JAYTOQ010000579.1:0-2481 GCA_043747665.1 Polyangiaceae bacterium
CCGGAATCCGCGTAATGGGGATAGATATCCATCTTCGATCATCTCCGGAAGTGTCCGCGAATAGACGATTCGCTCGAAGATGGTATCGAGGCCTTTGCCGTCGCCGCGCGCCGTGGTGGCAGTGAAGCCGAGCAGCGTGCCGTTCCAGCTCTCGTCGAACGCGCCGAGCTGGCGGAGCACACGCAGGTTGTCCTCGGCGGCCGCATGATGGCACTCGTCGTAGATGACGAGGCCGAAGTCGCGCTTGTCGATGACCCGCGCCAGCCGCTTCTCGTGGAGGGAGCGGATCGAGCAGACCAGCACCTTGGCGTCGTTCGAGGCTTCTCGCGAGCCCTGCTCCACCGCCACCACGGCCGCGCCGTCCATCGCGCGCTCCAGTTTCTCGCGAGCCTGGGTCAGCAGCTCCTCGCGATGCGCCAGGACGAGCACCTGCCGCCGCGCCAGACGCGCGAGGTGCGAGAAGATGACCGTCTTGCCCGCGCCGGTCGGCAGGCACACGACCATGCGACGAACACCGCTGCGGCGGGCCGCCAGAACAGCGTCGATCGCCTCGCGCTGGTACGGACGGAGGGTCGGTGTCAGTGCTCGCCGTTGATGAGCAAGTTGCAGAGCGGATCGCTCGGGCAGCAGATGTCACTGCCGCCGGGGCCGCCGAAGTCAGACGTGTGGAAGCACACGCGCGAGCCCTGGCTCGGGTAGTAGTAGGCCCAGAAGAAGCACATCTCGTTGTTCGCGGACTCGCCGAACTGCACCGTCTTGTCGCTGGTGTTGTTCCAGCTGCAGCTGAACGTGAAGCCGCCGTTGTCGGGCACGGTGAACGGCGTCGAGAAGACCTCGGTCTTGGGCTCACTCCAGAGCCAGCCCGGCACGTCGTAGATCATCTTCCCCGGGTCGGTATCGGTGGTGGACATCGCGACCTGCACGTTGGTGCCGAATTGGTGCTCGTGACCGGTCATCGCGAAAAACTTCACGCCGGAGAGGCCCTGAGGGAGCTGGAAGAATGTGGGGCCCAGGGTGGTCGCCGACTTCGGGGGTATCTTGATGTCGGGATTACCGATGAAGAGAAAGCCGGCCTCGTCGTGGAAGTCGTCGTCCGAGATCGGGATCATCGTGCTCGTCGCCGTCACCGACTTCGGCGACGCGGACGCGTTGATGTAGTGCATCTCGAGGCGGATCATCTGATTCACCTCGAACGAATACGCCACGCCGGGCGGCAGCTGGAGGAGGTCGTCCTTCTTCTGGGTGACCATGATCGTCGAGCCCTTGGCGGGATCGAGGGTGTCGGTGAACGGCTGGCACGAGAACGGCGTCAGCTGCTCGACGGTGTCGTTCACGCGATAGACGATGAGATGGTGCGACGTCTCGCCGAGCACGTTGTGCACGGCGCCGACGTGCATCGGCGTGGAATTGCCGAGCCGCGCCACTACGCACTGCGTCTTCTCCTCGCCGGCTGCGACGGGGATGGTCGGGAACGAGAGCGTCACCGTCGGCGGCGCTGGGGTCTTGGGCGCCGCCGGTGTGCCGCTGCCGCTGCTGCTGCTGCTGCTGCTGCTGCACGCAGCGACCGCGAGCGAGAGGCCGAAGAGGGACAGCGCTGCCGATCGAAAGACGAAGAAATCGGACATCCGAGGAGAACGGTACCGCTTCGCACGGCCCCGGCAATCGCCGCGTTTCGAGCACCGTCAGCTCGACCGGCGATGGACGGTAGTCTCGACCAGCCATGAGCGACGAACTCCCCAAAACAGCGGTCGATCCACGCCACGGGGACGCCGGCCCTCCGCGTCCCGAGCTAGCCGAGCTTCGCGAGCGCATGGGCGCGACCACGGACGTCCAGCGGCCCGACGCCGTCGCGCGCCGGCGCAAGACCGGCCAGCGGACGGCGCGCGAGAACATCGAGGACCTCCTCGACGAAGGCAGCTTCGTCGAGTACGGCGCGCTCGCGCTCGCTGCGCAGCGGCAGCGACACGCGATCGACGAGCTCGTGCGAATCAGCCCGGCCGACGGCATCGTATGCGGCGTCGGAACCGTGAATCGCGACGCGTTCGACGACGCGCATGCGCGGACCATCGTGCTCGCGTACGACTACACGGTCTTCGCCGGCACCCAGGGCTGGATGAGCCACAAGAAGCTCGATCGGATGCTCGCGCTCGCCGCGCAATGGCGGGTGCCGGTGGTGCTCTTCGCGGAAGGCGGAGGCGGGCGCCCCAACGACATCGACGTGCCGACCGTTGCCGGCCTCGACACGCCGAGCTTCCTCGGCTTCGCGGCGCTCTCCGGCCTCGTGCCCACGGTGGGCATCGCCTCGGGGCGTTGCTTCGCGGGAAACGCCGCGCTGCTCGGCTGCTGCGACGTCATCATCGCGACGGAGGACAGCACCATCGGCATGGGCGGCCCGGCGATGATCGAGGGTGGCGGCCTCGGCACCTTCAGGCCCGAAGAGGTCGGGCCCATCGACGTCCAGACGAAGAACGGCGTCGTGGA
>JAYTOQ010000580.1:0-4517 GCA_043747665.1 Polyangiaceae bacterium
TACCTCTAGGTAAGGCTGCTCCCCCGCAAAATCCACCCGCTCCGATGCCCGAAGATCCGTATCTCGGGGTGAGAGGGTCCGGAGCCGCCTCGTCCCGTCAATGCCAGTTCACTGCTCGGAGGACTTCTTGGGATCCCCGATGCCATGACGCCTGAGGTAGCCGCGGACGTGCGCGCGCTCCATCGCGGCGCGGCGGCCAATCTCGCTGACGTTGCCGTTGCACTCGGCATAGAGCGCCGTGAAGTACTCGCGCTCGAAGCGCGCGAGGACCTCGCGCTTGGCGTCCTGGAAGGTGCGGCCGCGCGTCGGCGTCGACTCGCTGGCGGCCGAGGACATCGGCGCGAGGTGCGAGGCGAGGTCGATCGGTCCGTCCTTGCCGAACGCGAGCGCGACGGCGATGACGTTGCGGAGCTCGCGGACGTTGCCCGGCCAGTCGTGGCGCATCAAGCGTTCGAGCGAGTCGTTCGTGATGCGGTTGTACGCGCCGGGATCACCGAGGTCGGTGATCATCTTGCGGACGAGCGCCGGGATGTCCTCGGTGCGCTCGCGGAGCGCCGGCAGCTCGATGCGGAGCTGCGCGACGCGGAAGTACAAGTCGCTCCGGAACGTGCCGGCGTTGACCTCACGGACAAGGTCGCGGCGCGTCGCGGCGATCACGCGCACATTGACGGGACGATAGGTGTTGGAGCCCACCGCCTTGATGCGCTGCTCGGCGAGCGCGCGGAGGAGCTTTGGCTGGACGTCGACGGGGAGCTCTCCGAGCTCGTCGAGGAAGATCGTTCCGCCGTCGGCTTCGACGAACGGCGAGACGCGATCACGGTCGGCGCCGGTGAACGCGCCGCGGGCGTGACCGAAGAGCGCGCTTTCGGCGAGGGTCGGCGGGATGGCGCCGCAGTCGACGACGACGAACGGCTTGTTCGCGCGCGAGCTCGCCTGGTGGATGGCGGCCGCGACCAGCTCCTTGCCGCAGCCCGTCTCACCGAGAATGAGGACGGTGAGGTCGGTGGGCGCCGCCTTGCGACAGCGCTCGAAGACGGCGCGCATGCCCTGGCTGACGCCAACGAGAGGTCCGAACTGCGCGACCTCCGGTATGTCGACCTGCTCGGGCTGCGTCGGCTCGAAGTTGAGGGCGGACTCGCCCACCGTGATGATGGTGGGCTTCATCAGGTAGACCTCGCCGATGCGGGTATCTCCGATGAAGGTTCCGTTGCGAGAGCCCAGGTCGCGCACACGGACGCCGCGTTCGGTGGCGACGAGCTCCATGTGAACGGCGCTCACCTTGCGATCATCGAGCACGATGTCGCAGGCTTCATTGCGCCCGACTACCTGGGTCTCGGGACCAATCTCGAGGGTCTGCTTGTTGGCTTTCCCGCGCGTGACCTTGAGAGATCCGCCACGGACTTCCAGCCGACCCTTCGCGACGACTGTAGCATCCACGGGTGACGTTTTAACACGCTATGGCCGCGTTCCGGCAAGAGGAATGCATTCGTGAGCTGACGACGGGTCCACGGAGGGGAGATCCGGGGCGGCGACTTTGCAGCTCCCGCCCGCACCCGCTACGATGAAACGAGCATCTTTATAGGTGGGTCTGCCCTCGCTTCCGAGGCGCACCCCACAATTCGGTAACAGCCCATGCGGCGCTTTCTTTTTTCCACGACCGCGCTGGCGGTGGGAACCATCGTGGCGGCGGGATCCCTGGCGGTCGCGGCCTGCACCAGCACGACGACCCCGGATCGGGAGCCGATCGGCGACGATTCCGGTCCGCGGCGCGACGCGGGGCTTGTGGCTCCTGCGGAGGCCGGCATCTATGACGCTGGCTCCCCGCTCGGCCCGCAGCCGGATTGCACGACATACTGCGAGCAGGTCATGGGGAGCTGCACGGGCTCCCACGCTCAATACGCGAGCCATACCGAGTGCATGGAGCTCTGCCAGCGACTGCCCGCGGGCGATGCCGGCGACACCGAGTCGAACAGCCTGGCGTGCCGGCAGTACTTCGCGGGGAGCCCGGCCCGCACGAGCGCCGGCGACTACTGCCTCGCCGCGGGCCCCTTCGGAGGCGGCGTTTGCGGTGATCGCTGCATCGCGTTCTGCACGCTGACGCTCGGCGCTTGCTCGCCCGACGCCGGGCGCGCGCCCTACGGCAGCTATCCGGACTGCCAGACGGCGTGCTCCGGCTTTCCGTACCTCGACGGCGGCGCTGACGGCGGCGGCGAGCCCCCGAATGGTCCCGAGAAGGGAAACACCCTCAATTGCCGGCTCTTCCACGTGCGGAGCGCCGTCCACGACGGCTCCGGCTGCGTCGACCTCGGCGTCGACAGCGGGGCCTGTCGCTGAGCTCGCCCGGCTCGCGCAACATCGGCGCGCTCACCGGATTGCGTGGATACGCCGCGCTGTGGGTCGTGCTCTCGCACGTCTCGTACACCGATTCTCTGTCCATGCCGCTCGCCACGCGCCTCCACTGGAAGCTCGAGGGAATTCTCCGCCACGAGTACCTCGCGGTCGATCTGTTCTTCATCCTGAGCGGCTTCGTGCTCACGCACGCGCATGCGCGCGAGCTCGACGAGGGGACGAATCGACGCTCCTACGGGCGTTTCCTGCTCCTGCGCCTCGCGCGCGTCTATCCGCTCCACATCCTGGCGCTCGTCCATGCCGCGCTGATCGCGGTCGTGGTGCCGAGTGGTCTCGAGAACACGGTCGGCTCGTTCGTGCTGCAGCTGCTCCTGATGGCGAGCTGGGGGTTCTGCAAGACGCTCTCGTGGAACGGACCCGCCTGGTCGCTGAGCAGCGAGTGGCTCGCGTATCTCGCGCTTCCGCTGATGATCATGGTGACGGCCGGCCTTCGTGGGGTCCGTTCCCAGCTCGCCGCGCTTGGAGCGCTCATCCTCCTCTATGGGCTCCTCTTCTTCGGGTTCTTGTGGTCCTTGACGCTGCTCTTCGAGGTCAACATCGGGAACGGCGCGGGCGCCAACGGACGCGTGCTCCTCGGCGTCGCGTTCGGCTGCATCCTGCGACGTCTCTACGACGAGAAGAGCGTGCGCGCGCTGCCGTGGACGGTGCTGTTCTGGCTGTCGCTCCCCCTCGCGGCCGCGTGCATGACCGATCTCTCGGGGCGACGCCTCGACAACAGCCTGTGGGCGTTCCTCGCGACCATGTTCACGGTGTTCGCCGCCGCCTGTGCGTCGCCGCGCGGGCTGTTTCCGTTCACGTCGCGCGTGCCGGTCTACCTCGGTGAGATCTCGTACGCCGTGTACATCTTCCACTACCCGGTGCTGCTCACGCTTCGCTGGTTGTTCGGCGCGCGCCTCGACGGGCTCGCGACGACGACCAGCGAAGGGGGTGCGCGGCTCGTGATCCTCGGCTCGGTGGTGGTGGTGGTGATCGTCGCCGTTATCGCGCATCACCTCGTCGAGAAGCCGGCGCGAAACCTGGCGCGTCGCTGGATCGACCGGCGCTACCCGATCACGCTGGTTGCACGCGATACTGGCGCGGCGGCCGAGTGATTCAGCGCCTGCGGCCGCTGGGGATCCCGCCGAAGGAGTTGGGGCCGCCGTCGGTGAATGAGCCGGCCGTGACCTCGGTGTGGTCGTCGCGGATCTGGAACTGAGGAGGAGGCGCGGGCTGGCGGCGCCGGGCGTTGCCCATCACGCGACAGACCTTGCGCCAAGACTCGAGCCCATCGACCGCCGAGCCGAAGCGCTTCTCGCGCTCGCGCGACATGATTTTGGAGAGGAACTTCTCGATCGCCGCCGGCCACGTGTCGCCGGTGGTCTGCGCGAGCGTCGGCGGATCGCGATCGAGCTTGAGCGCGATGAGTGTGAGCGCGTTCGACCCCTCGAACGGCAAGCGGCCGGTAAGCGCGCGGAAGGCCACGGCGCCCAGCGCATAGAGGTCGGCGCGCTCGTCGACGCGCGCCGAGCCGCGCACCTGCTCGGGCGCCATGTACGCAAAGCTGCCGAGCGTCGCGTCGAAGGCGGTGAGTGAGGGCTCGCTTCGCCGGGAGGCGCTCGACTTCATCTTCGAGACGCCGAAGTCGAGAATGCGAGTCCGCTCCTCGTGATCGCCCTGGGCGATCTCGTCGGGGGTCAGCTTTCGCTTCTCGATGAATAGGTTCGCGGGCTTGATGTCGCGATGCACGACGTGAGCGTTGTGCGCAGCGCTGAGGCCCTGGAGAGCGTCCTCGACGATCGGCGCCACCTCGGCGAACGACAGGTACTGCTCACGCCGGAGGCGCTCGTCGAGCCCTTCCCCCACCAGGCGCTCGAAGGCGATCCACAGGCGACCGTCCTTCTCCTTGCCGGCGCCCAGGATCGCAGCCACGAACGGCGACTGGATCTGCTTGGCAATGTTCGCCTCGCGATTGAAGCGCGCGACCAGGTCCGGGTCCTGGGCGGCACGTTCGTGGAGGACTTTGAGGGCGACCTTCTCGCCTCCGCGACCCTCCGCAGCGTACACCTCACCCATCCCACCCTGGCCGATCAGCCGGCGGATCTTGTAGATCCCGCCGATTATCGATCCTG
>JAYTOQ010000581.1:0-6442 GCA_043747665.1 Polyangiaceae bacterium
GCCATTGCCGTCCGCCCCGAGCTGTCCGCCCGGTCCGACGGCGCCTTCTGACACCGTGCCGCACGCGACGAGGAGGCCGACGAGGCCGAGAAGTTGGAGAAGCGTCAGACTGAGACCGCGGCACCGCATCCGATGAGGCTAGTCACGGATTGGCCGCTGTCGAAGCAACATTCGCTTTCGCCGCATTTTGCGCATATTGCGCCAGGAATTGGCCCAAGATGCGCCCCATGAGCCTCCTGCGCGCGCGCCTCCGGTACCTCTCGGCGATGAGCGCCGTCCTGCCTTCGCTGATGCTTGTATCATGCAAGGATCCCGCGCAGCCCCCCGCTACCGCCGACGGCGCGTCCGCCACGACGCCTGCCACGGCGACGGTGACGCCGGTGGCCACGCCGTCGACGACGTCTTCTGCGCTCGCGACGAATTTGCCGTCGCCCGAAGAGGACGGGAGCGCGGCGCCGGTCATCAAGGGGCCCTTCGTCGGCCGCGGACCGAGCTGTCCGAGCGGTGAGCTCTGCGTTCCCGAGGGCACCAAGGGCGCAACGAAGGACAACGCGCCGGCGCCCTACGGAAAATGCACCGCCGAGCCCGGAGAAGAGCACGACGGGGGCTTCGGCATGCGTCGCTCCATTCGCTTCAGCCCCGAGAAGACCGCCGCTGCGCGCGTGAAGACCGCGAACGCCTGCTGCTACACGTGGGTCATCCCCTGCCCCGGCGGCCGCGCCTTCCGCGACGCCACCGGCACGCCGTCGGTCGCGCGCACCATCGAGCGCACCGACTGGACCCTCGCCATCGGCAGCCTCGCGCTCGCCGATCTCGCGCCCGACGCCCGCGCCGCGCTCGCCGCTCACTGGACGCAGCAAGCCGCGTTCGAGCACGCATCGATCGCGTCGTTCGCGCAGCTCACGCTCGATCTCCTCTCGGTCGGCGCGCCGCCCGACCTCCTCGAGGCGACGCAGCGCGCGACGCTGGACGAGATCGAGCACGCGCGGATCACCTTCGCCCTCGCGACCACCTATGGCGGAGCGCCCGTGGGACCCGCCGCGCTCTCGGCGCTGCCGGGCGCCTCGCGGACGCTCGCGTCGATTGCCCGCTCGACATTCATCGACGCATGCGTCGGCGAGTCGGTGGCGTCCGCCGCGCTCGCCGAGCGCTCACGACGCGCGAGCGATCCCGTGCTTCGCGATCTGCTCGCGAAGATGGCCGAGGACGAGGAGCGTCATGCCGAGCTCGCCTGGCGCATCGTCGCGTGGGCGCTGAGCAGCGGTGATCCCGAGGTCGCGCGCGCGCTGGCCGAGGCGCAGGACGAGGTCACAGCCGAGCTGGTCTCGCTCACGCGCGGCGTAGATGAAGCTCCATCAGCGCGATCGGCACCATCGACACGATCGGTCGTCGACGCGGCCGGCGAGCTTCGCGCGACGGTGCTACGCGAGGTGGTCCTCCCGTGCACCGTGGCGCTGCTCAGCAGCGCTCACTTGATCGCGGGACGGCAGACCGTGTCGATGCAGTCCTCGCTCGCCTCGCACTGAGAGCGATCGCCACAGCCCTGGCGCACGACCTTGGTGACCCACTGCGCGATGTGGTTACCGCTCGATATCTCCTGGAACGGCAGCCAGAACGCCGCGAACGACGGGTCCTTGCCCTGCGCGGCGGCGTCGGGGTCGAACGCGGCCATCCAGATCTGCGCGTTCTGATCGGCGGCGAGGCGGAGGCCATACGCGCGCCGGCTCGAGAACGTCAGCCACATGAGCTTCTTGCCGCGGTAGTTCTGCGTCTGGACCATCCACTTCGGCCACGAGTCGCCGTGCGTCGATCCCGCGCGCGCGAGCGCGACGGGGCTTCCGCCTGCCGCCGCCACCGCCCACAGCGCTGCGTCGGGCGCGTCGTACGAGCTCTTCGTCTCGCCCTTCGCGTTCATGCCGACCGAGCCGCGGTTGAAGCCGACCCACGCGCCGTCCGGGGAATAGCTCGGATAGAACGCGTTCTGTCCACCCGCCGCGACCAGGCCCACCGGATTTCCCCATGTGCCGCCGGCGTTCTTGAGGACGAAGAGCGACGCCTCCGAGACGCCCGTCGCCGCGCACAGACCTGCGAAGCACGGCGGGCTCTGGTTCGACTTCGCGTAGACGATGCTGTTGCCGTCGGGCGACCAGTCGGGCATCGCGCCTTCGCCAGCCATGTCCTGCACCGCGGCGCCGGTGGTCGCGTCGCGCAGTGACAGGGTCACGCCGTTCGACACCATGATCTGCTTCTTGTCCGGCGAGAAGGAGAAGAAGTTCGCGCCGCTGCCGCCGGCGGCTCCGCCCTGCGCGAAGATCATCGACTTGCTGGCGACGTCGAAGACCTTGTACGCAGCGGGCCCCGGGATGTCCAAGCCGAGCGACACGCGCTCGCCGTCACGCGAGAGCACGTGGCAGCCGACGCACTGCGCGGCGCCGGCCTTGGGCGCGTTCATGAACGTCTCGGCCTTCTGCCCACTGACGCCGAACTCGTAGCGCATGGTCGCGCCGGCTCCGGCGTTCCAGTAGTAGATGCCGCCGAGAATGTCCTCCTCACCGAACGCGATGGTCTGCGAGGCGCTCGCGCCGACCGACGCGCCGCCGGCCTTGCTCGTGCCACGCAGCGTGCTCGCAAGCGCATCGTCGCCGCGTCCCGCGCACGCGAGGATGCCCCACACCGTGGCATCGGGCGCCTAGGCGCAGCCGCCGCCCACCGCATTGCATGCAAAGTACACATCGAGGTCGAGCAGGGTGCCCTTCACCACGAGATCGAAGAGGTCGTTGCCGGCGCCCGGCTGAAAATGCCATTCGATCTCGTTCATGTTCGGCGGCACCATCACGCCGTCGGACGGATGGACGATGGCCGGCTTGCGCGCCGGGTCGACCACGCCGCCGAACTTCGTGGCGGCATCGGCAGGCGCGCCGCCCGCGACGAGGGCCTTCTTCAGGCGGATCCGTAGCGTGGCCTCGCCGGAGAGCGTCTTGAGATCGGCGTGCACGCGCGCCTTGCCGACGGCGTTCGGCGACGCCGTGAGCTTCGGTCCGGCGAACGTGGCCTGCACGGGGCCCGCGTTCTGGACCATGCGGAACACGGCGTTCGCCGTCACGTCCTCGCGCGAGCCGTCGTCATGCAGGAGGAACGCGTGGTAGTCGACGGTGGGCAGCGGCTTGCCGTCCTCGACGGCGACCTCGGTGTCGACCGGCTCGATCGCGAGCGCTCCCTTCGGCACCAGCGCGGGTCCGCCGACGTCGCCGCCGCTGCTCGCGCCCGGCGTCGTCCCGTCGTCATAGGCGCTGCGACCGCTCGATCCGCATTCCGCGACCAGCGCGACGACCGCGACCAGCGCGCCGATCAGCGCCGCGAATCCCCACCTCGGTGATGCGTTCCCCATGCCCTTGTGGAGCACGGGAGCGCGACGGCCCTGAGTCTCCCGGGCATCGAGTAAGACGAAGTAGGATCGCCTTCGCGGTGACCACACCGCGAAAGAGCCGGCCTACTTGAACAGCTCCTCGAGGTCGGTCTTCGTGAGCTTCTTCGCGCCACCGATGTCCTCGCTGAGGACCGCCCCGACCAGCTCGCGCTTCTTGCCGCCCAGCTCGAGGATCTTCTCCTCGATGGTGCCCTTGGCGATCAGCTTGTAGTTCGTGACCACCCTGGTCTGGCCGATGCGATGCGCGCGGTCGGTGGCCTGGTCCTCGACGGCCGGGTTCCACCACGGGTCGAAGTGGATGACGGTATCGGCAGCGGTGAGGTTGAGGCCCGCGCCGCCCGCCTTCAGCGAGATCAAGAAGATCGGCGGACCGTCCTCGCGCTGGAAGTTCTCGACGCGCGCCCGGCGATCCTTGGTGCTGCCGTCGAGGTACTCGTAGGCGACTCCGTCCTCGGTGAGGGCGCGCCGGATGATCGTGAGCATCGAGACGAACTGGCTGAAGACGAGCACGCGGTGCCCGCCCGCCACCGAGGTCTGGATCAGCTCGCGGAGCGCCACCAGCTTGCCGGAGTCATCGTCGCCGAACTGGCGCGGGAGGCCGAGCAGGCGCGGATCGCACGCCGCCTGACGGAGACGCGTGAGGCCGGCGAGGATCTGGATGTGGCTCTTGGCCATGCCCTGACGCTCGACCTCGCCCATGACCTGCGCGCGCACTTCCTTGAAGACGGCGGCGTAGAGCGCCGACTGCTCGCCGGTGAGCTCGCAGAACTGATCGGTCTCGATCTTCTCGGGGAGATCCTTGGCGACCTCGGACTTGGTGCGGCGGAGGATGAACGGGTGGATGGTGGCGCGGAGGCGCTTGGCCGCCTTCTGATCGCCGGCGTCGATGGGGCGCGCGTAGCGCTCCTCGAACTTGTCGAGCGGCCCCAGGAGGCCCGGGCTCACGAAGTCGAAGATCGACCAGATCTCGGAGAGGCGGTTCTCGATGGGCGTGCCGGTGAGCGCGAGACGGCGATCGGCCTTGAGGCGCTTCGCCGCCCGCGCCGTGGCGCTGAGCGGGTTCTTGATGTTCTGCGCCTCGTCGAGGATCGCGTAGCGGAGATCGAGCTTGGCGAGCAGCTCCTCGTCGCGACGGAGCAGCGCGTAGCTGGTGATGACGATGTCTGCGTCGTCGAGGTCGTCGATGCGCTCCTTGCGATCCGCGCCGTGCCAGACCATGTGCCGGAGCGAGGGCGAGAACTTGTCGAGCTCGCGCTCCCAGTTGGTGACGACGCTGGTGGGCGCGACGATGAGCGCCTTGAACTTCTTCTTGCCGTCGGCCTTCGCGTCCTTCTCGACGGCGGCCTTCACGCTCAGGAGCAGCGCGATGGTCTGCACGGTCTTACCGAGACCCATGTCGTCGGCGAGGATGCCGCCGGACCCGATCTCGTGGAGGAACGAGAGCCACTGAAAGCCCTGCTCTTGATAAGGGCGAAGCTGCGCCTTCAGGTTGCGCGGCTTCTTGACGACCTTGATCTCCTCGATGTTGGCGAGCTTACCGAAGAGGTCCTTTGCGTCGGCAGTGACGTTGGCCTTGCCGACCTGGTCGAGGAGCTCCTGGATGCGTCCCGCCTGCGAGAGCGGGAGACGGCTGCCCTGCCCGCCGCCGGTGGCGAGGATCTCGGCCTGGCGGAGGAGGACGGCCTTGACCTTGTCGGCGTCGATTTTCGCGAACGAGCCGTCCTGGAGGCGCACGTAGCGACGGCCCTCTGCGAGGCAGCGGCCGAGCTCCTCCTGCGTGACGGCGACGCCCTCCGAGTCGAAGGAGAGGCGGAGCGAGAGCCAGTCGACGCCGCTCGAGACGCGCGCGTTGGCCTGGAGCGAGCTCGTGCGGACCTGCACGTCGACGAGGTCGTCGGGGATGAAGAGGTCCCAGTCCTCGGGGAGAGACCCCACCGCCTCGGTCCAGAACTGGATGGCGTCGTCGCCGCGGGCGATGAAGCCCATGCCGTCCTCGTCGGCCTTGAGGCCGAGAGTGCGCAGGCTGTTCGTCGCTTCTTGCTGGGCAGCGATGTCGCAACGGATGACGGTGGCGCGCTTGCTGGCGGCGAGACGGCGCGGGCCGCTGCTCTCGTCGTCCTCGCTGCCGGAGGCGCGGCGGTCGTTGGGAGCCTTGACGAGGACCGGCGGCGTCATGCCGTCGGCGCGGACGTCGATCTCGACGTCGTCGTACGCGGCGCGCAGCGAGACGCGCGCCTCGGTGAGGGCGCCGCCGGCGCGAAGCCGGAACGTGGGCTTGATGTCGATGACGTCGGCGACCTGCGAAAGATCGGGGAGCTCCGCGCCGACCTCGAGCGCGACGCGCGGGAGGCCCTGCGCGATGAGCGACGGCAGGCTGTCGATCGACTCCGAGATGTATGCAGTCCGCATCAATCGGCGGATGCTGCCCGGCGAGACGCGACGATCGATGGGGCGGGCCCACCCTTCCTGCGCGTCGACGTGCCAGCCGGGGCTGCCTTCGAACCAGCCGCCTTGATTGAGCGTGAACTTGCGAGGGTCGCCGGCGCGCTGGAAGGTGGTCTTCACGAGGACGGTGGTTCCGTCGGGACCCAGCTCGAGATCGAAGCGCGGGCGGAGCGGCTCGTCGCCGAAGCGGAGCTCCATCATCTGCGGCTCGAGGATGACGCGCCGGCCCTTGAGGAGCGGGAGGAGGTCGGCGGCGTCCTCGCCGCGGACCTCGGTACCGACGCGGCGGGGTCCGTCGTTCTCGAGGCGCGCGAGCACGCGCAGCGCATCGCGATCCGCGGTGGGCTTCTGCAGCTGGAACTGGAGGAGCGCGGTCGCCGAGAGCGGTGTCCGCGGCGGAGGTGAATCGGGATCGAGGAGCGAGACGCTCAGGCCGCCGGCCCGCACCTGCATGCGGTACTCGATGGTCCTCGGCGCGGGCGGCATCGGCTCCGGGAGCCAGGCATCGACGCCGTGGCCGGATGCGCCGCCGCTCGAGCGATCACGGTCGCGATCGCCTCCGTGACCTCG
>JAYTOQ010000582.1:0-13067 GCA_043747665.1 Polyangiaceae bacterium
GAAAGCGCCTTCGTGATGCATGCAGGATGCACGATGTCGCGCGCGTAACCTAAGTCAGCGTAACAAAATGCGTTCTCGAGATGGAACCAGTGATCAGGCCGGCAGCGAGTACACGATCGCCGACATCGCGGTGTGGCCCTGGTACGGCGCGCTCGCGAAGGGCCTCGTCTACAGCGCCGGCGAGTTCCTATCGGTCCAGGACTACAAGAACGTTCAGCGCTGGACGGACGCCATCGCGCAGCGCCCCGCCGTGAAGCGCGGACGCATGGTCAATCGCCCCTTCGGCGATCCCGCTGAGCAGCTCCGGGAACGCCACGAAGCGAGCGACTTCGACACGAAGACGCAAGACAAGGTCGCGCCCAAGGTCGACGCGCCGGCGTGACGTCGCAGCGAATGAACCGGCTCACTCATGTCGGCACGTACCGGCGAGACGTTCACGCATCGATCGAGCGGGTGTGGGAGAATGCGCTCGACTGGGAGCATCTCCCGTGGCTGCACAGCTCGTCGTTCACCGCGATCGAGGTGCTCGAGCGCCGTCCTGCGCACTGGCGCGCCTCGATGACCGTGGCGGGGGCGATGCCTCATCGCGTGGTGGTCGAGCTCCGCACCGACCGCCCCCGGCTCGCGTACGTGACGCGAACCCTCGAGGGGTTCGGCACGGGCACCGAGATTCGCACGCAGCTCGAGCGCGTCGACGATCGAACGACCCGCATCGCGGTCGGCTTCCACGTGGCGGGCGCTGCGCGTCTCGTCGCACGTCTCGCCGGAGCACGGTACACGCACCTCTACACCCGCCTCTGGGACGAGGACGAGCGGATGATGCAGCGTCGACAGGCGGTGCTCGACGAGGACGACGCGCGAAAAGGACCGAAGAGCGAGCAGTCAGCGGCGGGCACCGCCGCACGTGGCACGACCGCGCTCGGACCGGTGGACGCACTCCGCGCGCGCCTGCCCCTCGTCGTGGAGACCGCGCGTGGGGCGGTCCGGATCGTCGACGTCGAGAGCGACCTCGTCGCGTACCGAACACGGTGCCCTCACCTCGGCGGCCCGCTCGACGACGCTCCGGTCGTGGACGGCGTCGTGACGTGCCCCTGGCATGGCTACCGTTTCGACGTGCGGACCGGCGCGCCCGTCGGCGTTCATGCCTGCCGCCTCCTCGCGGCGCCGCGGGTGGACGTCAACCCGACGAGCGGAGAAGCGGCGCTCACCTGGATGTGACGCCGTCCCACTCAGCGCCGCTGTGCGAGCGCGCCGTTCTGGTGGAGGTGCGCGCCGTCGACGGTCGTGCACGAGATGCCGATCATCCCGTCGGTCGCACGGCCATCCTCGCCGCGCCGCTGCTACGGTGCTCGCCCTCCGCGCTCTGCTTCATCGGCACCCGCCGCACGCGTTCTCCTTCTCGACTTCGAGCTGGTACCACCGGAGCCCGTAGACGAGCGCCACGAGATCGTCGGATCCCACGTTGCTCAGCCATTCGACCTTGGCGTCTTGCGCCGATGCTGTCGCACTCCGACACGCCGAGTAGTCGCATGACCCGCCGCCGCCCGCGCCGGGGTCGAAGTCGAGCACGTGTACGCTCGACTTCGTCGCCGCGCCGATGCCCAGAGCCGGCTCCGTCGTGACCATCTGAAAGCGAGCATCGCTTCGATTCGGATCGAGCTGCGCGAACGCCCATGTTCCGTGACCGTCCGAGGCTCCCGCGTAGACGGTGCCGCCGACGTCGCGCATCCCGCCCTCGTCGAGCCGGAGGGTTCTGCCGGCATGCTTGCTGAGAACAGCGCGCTCATGCGCTCCGAGCGGCACGATGGTGAGAGGCGACGAGGATTTGCCGACCGGCTGCTCGACCGGGGCAGAACACGCGGCCATGGCTAGGGCGGAGGCCGCGAACGAGACGAGCAGTGCAGCGCGGACGATTCGGTGAGTGGTGTGCATGCTCGACTCTCGAGCAACGGGCACGCCAGTATCGAAGCCCGTCGCTTTGCGAAGAAAGTGGATTCGCCGCAAATCGGCGGAGGTCCGCCCGCGATCCGTGGATGTCGCGTGAGCCGGCTTGGCACTTCAGCCGGTGTGGTCGCGAAGACCGTGGAGGCGAAGGTACTTCCGAACGTGTGTTCGCTGGAGGCCGCTCCGCCGGGAGATCTCCGCGAGGTTTCCCCCCGTCGCCGCCACGAGCTCCGCGAAGTATGCTCGCTCGAACTGTTCGAGCGCGCCGCGCTTCGCGTCGTGGTAACCGCGGACGGCGCTCGCTTCGATCGCCTTGCCCTTCGACTTGGAGACCTTGAGCCCGACCGCCCCGGCGATGTCGATCGGGGCGCCTTCCTCGGCGAGCGCGAGCGAGACCGCTACCGCGTTCCGTAGCTCGCGCACGTTCCCCGGCCAGTCGTAGCGGAGCAGGCGCTCCAAGATCGGACGGGTGACTCTACGCCAGGCCCCCTTCGCGCCGTGCTGCTCCAGGAAGTGCTTGATGAGGCCCGGTATGTCATCCACGCGTTGACGCAACGGCGGCACGAACGCGCGCACCTGCGCGAGCCGAAAATAGAGGTCACTGCGGAACGCTCCGCTGTTGATCGCCGACTCGAGGTCACGGCGCGTTGCCGCGACCACGCGGGCATCGAAGCTCTGATACGCATTGCTGCCCACAGCCTTCACTCGACGTTCGGAGAGCGCCCGCAGGAGCTTGGGTTGAACGTCGAGCGGGAGCTCTCCCAGCTCGTCGAGGAACACGGTCCCGCCGTTTGCTTCGACGAAGGGCGATTGGCGCGACGAGACGGCGCCCGTGAACGCGCCGCGCTCGTGGCCGAAGAGCGTGGCCTCCGCGAGCGTGGGCGGGATGGACGCGCAGTCGACGACCACGAAGGGACCATCCCGACGCGCGCTCTTCTCGTGCACCGCCTGCGCGACGAGCTCTTTGCCTGTCCCTGTCTCACCCTGGATGAGGATCGTCAGATCGGTCGCCGCGCTCTTCTCGAGACGACGAAACAAGTCGCGCATCGAGGAGCTCGTTCCGAAGAGCGACCCGAACTGAGATACGTCAGTGAGCGCGACCTTCTCGGCCGTCGCGGGCTCGAATAGCAGCTCGCTGCGGCCTATCGAGAAGGTGGTCGTCGCGGTCAAATAGGCTTCGGTGATTCGCAGATCTCCAAGCCATATTCCGTTCGTACTTCGAAGGTCCCGTATTCGGACGCCGGAGTCCGTCGCGACCAGCTCGGCGTGTACGGCCGAGACGCCGGCTTCGTCGATGATGAGATGGCATGCAGGATCACGGCCAACGACGACAGGGTCTGGGCCGATGATGACTTCCTGTGGGGCGCATTCGTCTCGCGCTTCGGTCATCAACCGGCCGCCCCGAAACTCGAGAATATGCCGCGACAATACGATCGTGGTCATTCAGCTCACCGCGCTCATGGTCGCTGCTTTCCACGGGTCGCCTCGCGCCACGCCGTCAGCGCTGCAGCCGCCGACGGGTAGCGCTTCGCAGGTGAGCGCGCGATCGTCTTTGCCAGGAACGTGCGGAGTGCCGCTGGCCACTTCTCACCGGTTGCTTCATCGATGGTCCAAGGTTCGTGCTCGCGCTTCATCACGACGAGCGCGGTGCCATGAGCGTCCCCGTAGGGCAGGCGGCCGGCCAACGCTCGGAAGACGATCGCTCCGAAAGCGTAGAGGTCTGCGCTCGGCTCGGCGTTGGCGCTATCCCCGAGCTGCTCCGGCGCGACGTACGCAAGTGACCCCATCATCGCGCCATCGCCGGTGCGGCGCGCGCTCGCGTCCGAGGCCTTGGCGATTCCGAAGTCGACGAGCTTCGTGATTGACGCGCCGTCGAGCGTCCGGTGCATGAAAACGTTCGACGGGCTGAGATCGCGGTGAACGATGCCCACGTCATGGGCCGCCACGAGTCCCTGCAGAATCTCGTCTCCGATCACCGCCACGTCCGCGAGCGGCAGATAGCCCTCACGCTCGACGAGCTCCGCGAGCGTCTCGCCGCGCAGGCGCTCGAGCACGAGAAACGGCAGGTTGCGACCGTCACGCCCCGCATCGACCAGCGAGCACACGTAAGGGCAATTGACGCGGCGCAACAGCTTCGCCTCGCGCTCGAAGCGCGATATCAGCTCGGGCTCGTTCGCGGCCCACGCGGCCATGAGCTTCACCGCGACCTCGCCGCCCGTCGTGCGGTCGGTGCCGGCCCAGACCTCTCCCATGGCCCCGCTTCCGAGGCACACGTCGAGCTCGTACCGATCGGCGAGGAGTCGCGCGGGCAAGGGCTCGAAGGTACTCGATCGCGCGCCCGCGCGCGATCGAGTAGCCCGCTACTGCGTGCAGCAGCCACCCGCACAGTCCATCGTTGGATAGGAGCCGCCGCAGATGCCGCTGGCGCCGTTGTCACACGCGGCGCTCGTGCCCCACCCGTTCACACGCTGCAGGCTCCCGCAATGGATTTGCGTGGAGACGCAGCAGCGCTGGCAGTCGCTGGACGCTTCTCCTTGACCCTCGCAGACGCCGCTGCCCGTATCGCACAGGGGGTTACCAAGCCACCCGCGCATGCTGACGAGCACGCCGCACGAAGGGGCCATCGAGGCAGGTACCGGGCCGCCAGGTTGCGTTCCAGCCCCGACGGGCGTTGCCGGCGGCGGAGGGTCCGCGGGAGACGTCGGAGCAGCCGCAGACATGCCGGCGCGACCCGTCAGCCGGCTCCGCATGACACCGTAGAGCGCCTTCGCCGTGCTTGCTTTCGGCGTGTCGCCCCACTGCCTCACGCCGAAGTCGAACCCTTGTCTGCTCCCGGGCGCGTCATTCACGTAGTCGTACCAAAACGCGAGCGCGACGTTGCCGGCGAGGCCCTCGTCCGTCGGAGCGAAGGTCGCGGCTTGGCGCGCTTCGTCACCCGCGATGTTGTCGATGCCGCGCGGTCCGGTCGTCGTTGCGAAGCCGACCTCGGTGGCCCAGAAGGTCTGCGGCCCGACCTTCGCCGCGAGGTCCGCGTGGAGAGCAACGAGCTGCCGTCGTGTGTCGGTCACCCAGGTTCCACTGCGGAACTCGAGGGGGTTGTACGGGTGAATGCCAAAGACGTCCCACGGGGCTGCGCCCTTCGGTAGCGCAGCGATGAACGCGTGCCAGTAGTCCGAGTCCGGATTCGAGTTGAGAAGGCCGCCCGAAACGACGCGTGCCGAAGGGGCCAAGGCCTTCACCACCGCGTAGCCTCGGAGGAGAAGCTTGACGAAGACCTCGGGCGAAAACGGGCGCTCGCCGTTGGTCTCGTTCCCGAGCTCGAAGGCGTCCGCGTTCCGGAACGCATGGACGGTCTTGGTCAACCCATCTGCGTAGTCGTTCAGCCACTCGGCTTCGCTGCACACGCGCTGATAGGTAGGAGGCTCGTCCGCGGCGGTGCAGCGCAGATAGTCACGCGGCTGGCGGACGATGAGTACGGTCATCCCTTTGGCCTTCGCGCGGTTCACGAGGGGCGCAAAGCTCGTCGGATAGTCGCCCTCGCTTCCCAACAGAGCTTCGACGCGTATGGCATGCACGCCCAAGCTGACCAGGTCATCGACGATGGCAGCATCGTCGGGCTTCGAGTGAAAAAGGTCCCCGCCCATGACCATTCCCCACCGCGTGAGCGCTGCGGCCGAAGCTGTCGGGTCGTCGAGAGCGGCGCTCTGCGAGTGACTTCGCGACGGCGCATCCACGAAGCAGGCGGCGCTACCCGCGATGACCGAACAAGCCAGCGCGGCGCCAACAATGAATTGTCTCATCGGGGGGCTCAATGCAGGCACCCGACAGCGGCCGGCGCGACCACCACGTCGTCGTAGAAGCCCACCACCGAGGCGTTCGCATTCGCGCCGCCGACATACGACAGGCCGATCTCGACGGCGTCGACGCTCGTGAAGGACGACGGCCCCGACGCAAGCGTCCCATGCAGCGCATGGGTCTTGCCGAGCCAGGCATCGAGCGCCCCGCTGTCCGCGATCTGGATCTCGATGCACTGCCACGTTCCCAGCGCCGATGCGCCGAGCGCGTGGAGCTTCGTTCCCCCGGCCAGCTTGTCGCTCAGAACGATCTGAGACGAATTGTTCATGCTCACGGTGAGGTCGCCCGACGCGCCGTGAAACCCGCCCAGTGGAAGCGCCGTGGGATAGCCGTCCTTAGGGAGGTAGACGGAGAACTGCATCGCCACCGAATGCGGCTTCGGGCTGGCGGCGAATGCGCCGTGATAGGAGAGCGCCGCCCGCCCGCTCGAAGGGAGCGGAGCGAACGCCGCGGCCAGCGAGTGCGTGCCGGCTGCTGCGCGCTTCGAGGAGAAACCATCGACGTCGCCGGCGACGACGACTTTCAGCCACGCCGTCGCGAGCGCTGTCGATTCGAATCCATCACACATGAATGCACCTGAGATCCCGAGCTCAGGACACTTGGCGGCGGCGGGATCCTTCGCAGACGGCGCAGTGGGGGGGGCTGCCGTCGTCGGCACTTGGCTTCCCGTCGGCGCCGGCGCAGGCGTGGCGTCCCGGTGTGCCGCAGGAGGCGACGACGTGTCGAGGTCCTCGGCGCCATCGACCGACGGCGCGGCACATCCCGCCACCATTGCGAGCGAGAGCGAAGCAATCGAAAGAGCCGACAGATAGGCCATGTTCCAACCTCCGTTCGGGGACGCTGCAGCCGCCGTACCACTGCGAAATTCGCACTTACCCGCCCGGACGCGCGATGTCCTGAGGGCCGCGCGCGATCCGTGGATCGAGTGGTGCGCGGTGGGTTTTAGCTAAGCTAGGCGTTGCTCGATCAGGCCGGCAGCCGGTTACTATGTTCGACGTGGCAGAAGACGCAGCGAAACCCCACCAGGTAGGCCGCTACGCCATCCACGACGCGATCGCCGCCGGCGGAATGGCGACCGTCCACCTCGGCCGGCTGCTCGGGCCGATCGGCTTCTCGCGGACAGTGGCGCTGAAGCGACTACACAAGCAGTTCGCGTCGGACCCAGAGTTCGTCGCGATGTTTCTCGACGAGGCGCGGCTCGCCGCGCGAATCCAGCATCCGAACGTCGTCCCGACACTTGATGTGGTGGCGAGCGGGGGAGAGCTCTTCCTCGTGATGGAGTACGTGCCGGGCGAGTCCGTTGCGCGGATCACACGCGCGCTTCGCGAACGCGGCGAGACGCTGCCCTTGCCCATCCTCTCCGCTGTCATCACGGGAGTCCTCCACGGCCTGCACGCGGCGCACGAGGCGAAGGACGAGCGCGGCCGGCCGCTCGGCATTGTTCACCGCGACATATCCCCGCAGAACGTGCTCGTCGGCGCCGACGGCGTCGCGCGCGTGCTCGACTTCGGCGTCGCCAAGGCAGCAGGTCGGCTGCACACCACCCGCGAGGGCGAGATCAAGGGCAAACTTTCGTACATGCCGCCCGAGCAGCTTCGTGGCGGCGTCGTGGAGCGCCGCTCGGATGTCTATGCGGTCGGCATCATGCTCTGGGAGCTCGTCACCGGAGAGCGCCTCTTCTCGGGAGTGAACGAAGGAGCCATCGTCGCGAAGGTGCTCGAAGCGCGCATCGACACCCCGAGCGATGTGGTCATGCGAAGCATCGACGTCAAGAAGACGCTCGACGACAGACGGCGCCGGCAGCTCCTGCTGCTCGACGCGACGATCCTGCGAGCGCTCGCCGCGCGCCCCGAAGATCGCTTCGCGACCGCGCGCGAGATGGCGCTGGAGATAGAGCGTACGATTTCTCCGGCGACCGGCACGGAGGTTGCCGACTTCCTCGACCGCATCGTCAAGGAGGGGTTGAGCTCGCGGGCCGCGGTCGTCGCGAAGATCGAGCAGCAGCAATCGGACAGCCAAGGCCCGTCGCACCACTCGCACGTCGCGGACGTGATGGGCGCGAGCACGAGCATGAGCCGGCTGCATCAGGCGGCTCCCCTCGAGCGCGCGCAGGACGCACATCGCGGTCTGCCGCACGAAGAGCTCTCGATGTCGAACGCGCCGACGCTTCCGCGCCAGCCGAGCGCTGTACCCGCTGGACCGGCGCCCGCCGTCGCCTTTTCATCGAGGCGTCGCTCCACCAGCGTGCTGATGGCAGGGGTCGTGTTCGGGGCAACGGTCGCGGCGAGCACAATCATTTACGGTTACGAGCGTCGCGCAAAGAGCATGGGGGCGGCAGTAAAGAGCTCCGACGTTGCCCCCGCCTCACCTCCCGAGAACCAGGCGCCGACGGTGACGATTTCAAGCCGACCGATGGACGCCTCCGGCGAACCTGCGCCCTCGGTCGCGCCTACCGCGGTCGAGGTTGCAAAGTCATCGAGCCGCGCAGGGTCGAGGCGGTCGGCTGAGGAGGGCGCGGTCACCAGAGCGGGTGCCGCTGCATCTACAACCGCCCGGGCAGCGCCCCTCGTCGTACCTGCGGCAGCTGCGCATTCGACGGCTCCTGTGACGACCGGCGACTGCAACCCGGGCTACTTCTTTGATGACAAGGGTGTGAAGATCTACAAACCGAGCTGCCCGCTGAATTAGCGATACCATCCGGGAGGCGTGTACGTGCAGAGATCGGCTTTCTTCATCGCGCTTCTCGCTGGATTGCTGCAGCAGCACGCAGCCGGAGCCACCGATCTCAAGATGTGCGTCGGCGCCGCCGAGCGGGGGCAACGTGAGCGTGCGGCAGGAAAACTGCGCCAGGCGCGCGACGAGTTCCTAGCGTGCGGAAACGAGAGTTGCCCGGGCTTGGTCCGGCGCGACTGCACGCAATGGCAATTGGAAGTCGTGGCGCTGCTCCCGAACCTCGTGTTGGGGGCGAGAGACGCCAACGGACGCGACCTCGTCGACGTGAGCGTGAGCATGGACGGCGAAGCGCTCGTGAAGTCGCTCGACGGAAAGTCGGTGATGGTCGACCCGGGACCACACACCTTCAAGTTCGAGACCGCTGGAGCGAAGCCCGTGTCGTCGACGGCAGTGATCAAAGAGGGCGAGAAGACGCGCGTCATCGCGGTCGTGTTCGACGAAATCGGCGGGCCGACGCTTGGATCCGGGGCTCTGACGACGACCGGTGGTGGACACACGATCTATCCGTGGCTCGGAGTTGGCGCCGGCGTTGCCGTGGTCGCCATTGGCGCGGTCCTCCTCGCCACGACGCCTTCGCTTCCGTCGAATTGCAGTTCCAATTCCGTGACGTGCAGCAAGGTGCCGGGCGAGAGCGACGCTGACCTCGCCTCCGACAAGGACCGCGCGAGCAGCCACGACGTGCGACCCGTTCAAGGGCTCATGGTAGGCGCCGTCGGCTTGGTCGTCGTCGTCGGCGGCTTGCTCTGGCACTTCCTGGAGCCGACGGGCGCGCACGGGCGTGCGACGACCGTGACTCCGTGGCTCGCCGGTTCGAAAGGCGGAGCATCTTTTCTCACGTCGTTCTGAGCAGTGTTCGCGCGTCGCGGCTTGGAGCTAGGCCCGTTGGCCGATACGATCGGTCGATGAGGTTGAGCGGTGGACGCCTGCGCTTGTTCGCCGCTCTGTTCGGCCTTGCACTCGTAGCGGGGGTCGTTGCCTGCGGTCGCATCTACGGCGACGGCCCGTCCGGAGACGTCGTCGACGGTAGTGTCGACGCTCCGATGGTGCAGGACACGAGCGCGAGCGACGCGGGAACCGGAGCAGACGGCGACGCCGCCGTGAACGATGGCGCTGCGGTCACATGCTCGAGTAGCGCACCCAGTTGTAAGGGCGGCGTCCTCGCCACCGTGACGGGCGACCCGACCTCGGTGGCCCTCCTTGGCGACGTTCTCTATTGGTCCGATCATTCCACGAAGACGATCCAGCGGATCCCTACGAAAAACGGGCCCGTCGGCTCGACGGTCGTAGCTCCAGCGGGCGGCTTCCCGTCGCGACTCGCGAACGTCGGCGGGGTGCTCGCGTGGTTCGCGGACAGCTTCGCCGGAACCGGGATGCCCCCAGGGAAGGAGTCGGGACAAGGCGACACTCTTAAGACGTGCATTCCGAGCTCCGGCTGCGCGGCAAGCAGCCGATTCGTCGCGGGGACCTCGGCGCCTGCATGGGATGGAGATGGCGGCATCACGTTTGGCACCGTCGATGGCACGCCCCCGACGGCTCACGCGATCCGGATCCCTTTCGACCTCTCGAGCCCCTCGTCCCAGGACATGACCGGGAGCCAGTCTGCGCTCGTCGACACGACCTACGCGGTTGGCCCCCACCTGGTGTGGTTCGAGTCCGAGTTCGTCCACATCTGCTCGTTCGCCGACTGCGTTGGCACGCAGGCGCCCGTCGCGAAGGCGGTCGGGCGGTACGCTTCGGCGGCGAATGACAGCGCGGTCGTATGGACAGACCGTCATCAGATCATGGGTGTGACGGTCACGGCTGCGGGTGTCGTTTCCCCTGTCGCAACACTCTTCGCACCGCCGCCAGGGCCGTCAACAGACATCACTGCGGTCTTCGTCGAGAACGACCACGTGATCTTTGCGAGCGCGCGCAGCCAAGGAGCGGGGCTCTATCGATGCCCGGCGGCCGGTTGCGGCGCGAACGCACCGGAGCTGGTCGCCCGAGGCGGCGCTGACGGCGCGCGATTCATCGCTGCGGACGCCGAGGCATACTACTGGTTCGTGATCGACCAACCTGGCGCGCAGTTCGCCGTCTACCGCGCCCCTCGATGACGCTGAAGGATCGCGACCACCGCGGCCCTCGGGATTGTCGAGCATGCAGCCGCATGCGATGCGACCTGCGTCGGTGATCGCGCACGATAGTGCGGCCGACGTAGCCAACCCGTGAGCTTCATCCCTGGGGATGAACGCGGACGTCACTGGGCATAAACGCCGCGGTCGGGTGCATGGGCGATGCAGCTCGCGAGCGCGCGTCGGAGCGCCGCCTCACGCACGCACGCGCGCGACTTCACTCGGTCTGGAGCACGACCTTCATGGTCATGCCGCAGGCCTCGAAGCGGTCGGCAAGGAGGAGGCGTGTTCGGTGGTGCAGGATGACGCCGGCGCCGTCCGCGGCGCGCACACGCTGGAAGTTCCGGTTGATCTCGAACTTCTGCACGATCACGTCGCCCTCGCCGATGGCCCCGGCGGTGAAGACGGTGTCTCCGTACGTGCCGTTGCTCGAGGCGCCCATGAACGCGTCGGGCCCTTGGTCGTTCTGGTTCGGGTGGTAGCGGAAAGTCACCAGGCCGACCTCGATGCTGTCGTCGGTCACGCGACCAACCTCCACCTCGGCGTCGACCGAGTACTCGCCACCGCACAGCTCGCGAGTGCGGTCGTCAAAGAAGCGCTTCGAGAGCGTGACAGTGACGGGCCCGAAATGATCGCTGGGCTGGGAGCGATACCCGTGCGTTGTTGGGTCCCCGCCAATCCCGCCAGTCCCGTCAGTAGCCCCAGGAGACGATGACTGCGCCGCATCGTATTGTTCTTCATGACCACTCGCTCTACAAGGCGCGCGCCGTCGCGATGAAGCCAATAACCCGCTAAAATGCCGGTTTTGCTCTGCAGACTACGCGGCACGTCGGCGATCCGTAGGCGCTGCTCGGTCCCTCACGGCGCAGTCGGTACAGTGGCGTCGTCGCTGTTCGCGGAGCAGTCGGCCCTTGGTGGGCCGCTCACTGCATCGAAGCGCAGCGTGCTTATTCGTGGCGCGCCTTCTTCGCGCCGCTCTTCGGCCAGCCTTGGTCCATAAACGCCCGCATTCCCGGAGTGAGCTGAGACCTTTCGCGCGGTCGCCCGAGGCGTCTTCTCGGCGGCGGAGAGCTCGTGATCTGGCGGCGTGACGCTAGAACGCGAAGTCGATGCGCGTCGTGTGCCCGCGCGCGCCGTCGCCGAACTTCGTCTACGTCGTGATGGCGCCATCGCAGGCTGCGGTGACTCGCGCTTGATAGAGCTGCGAAGGTGCGTTGCATTGGCCAGCTGCGAGGTTCGCTAGCTCGAACCAGCCTGGCTTCGTCTCGCCGGAGGCCGCGAAACCCTGGATTCCGCAATGGTCGCCGGCGTCGTTCGACCAGGCGCAGATGACCGTGGGCTGCACCGGCTTGCCGTTGCACGTCACGGTCCCGACGATGGCGCCGGCGTTTCCACCGAGCTCGCCGCGCACCGGCAGGCGAAGGTCGAAGACGTTCGCGACGCCTGGCTTGACGAGGCGGTTGTCGACGGCGCCGCCGTAGCGCGCGAAGCTCGTCTTGCCGTCGAGACCACGCGGATACACCTCAATCCAAACCTTCGATGTCGGCGTGCCGACGCACTTGCCCCACGTCGACACGTTGCCCGCAGCGGAGCCGCCGGTGTCGGGGAGGGGCTCGTTCACGTGCTGCACGACACTGTACGTCGTGCACCCGGCGCCCTTGCATGCGAGCGTGCCGTTCCTATGAAGGTGCGCAACGTAAGCAGTCGTAAACGAGATGCCGATCATGGCTTTGGTCGCGCGGCCGTCCTCGCCGTAGACACGTCCGCCGATCCACGTCGGGAGCGCCGAGCTGCACTGGCTGGCGAGCGCGCTGCTCTCGGCGTCGACCGGCGGCTCACCACTGGCGTTGGCGTCTGCCCCGTCGGAGGTCGCACACGCCATGAGCGGAGCAACGAGCAGGGCAGCGCCGGCGAGGAGCGAAAGCTTCATGTCCGCGGTCGTGCACGAGGAGTGCCGCAGCGAGCGCGACGACAACGAGGCGCCGCTTCCCCGGGCACGTATCGATTCATCGCTAGCTTGGCGCCGCTTTCTGCGGGTTGCGCACGAAGTTGCGCGACCGGGAGAGCGCTCCGGTGGGCGCGCGCGCCACTGCCTTCATGCGGAGACACTTCGGGGTGAACAGGCCTCGAACATCGGAGGGATCGCGGTTCCGCACACCAAGGAAGTCGGCTCAAGCCTTGCGGATGCGAATGGCGCCCCGCGCAACGAGCGGGTCGACTACGCAGCCCGCCTGGGTGACGACGATGCGTTTCGCGAGCGCGAGACGGACGGCGGCCGCACGAACGTCGTCGAGGCGCTCTCGCCACCGCTTCGGATCGATCGCACGCGCGACGTCGGACGGGCAGATCGAGCTTCCCTCGGGGCGGCCGTCGAGCGCGGCCATCACCGCAGCGTCGGCCTTCGCGCCGACCTGCGCCGAGCCT
>JAYTOQ010000583.1:0-3247 GCA_043747665.1 Polyangiaceae bacterium
CCCTCACGCGCGCGCGTGCAGTTCCTCAATGACGACTTCACGAAGCTCGAGGCCCTGGAAAAAGCCGGTGTTCGTCGCGCCGCGCGCTGCATTCTCCTCGCCGATACCTCGAAGGGCCGCAGGGAGCGCGACGCCGACGCGCGCACGGTCCTCGCTGCGCTCACCATCGAGCGGCTCAATCCCGACATCTACACGGTCGCCGAGATCAACCGCCGTGAGCACGCGCACCACCTCGAGATGGGGAAGGTGAACGACTACGTGGTCAGCGGCGAGCAGAGCGCATTCCTGCTGGCGCAATCGGCGATCACCCGCGGCGTGATGAGCGTGTTCAGCGAGCTGCTCACGCGCGAGCACGGCAATCGATTCTCGCGCTGCTCGCTCACCAACGACTGGAAGGGGAAATCGTTCCTCGAGCTGATGGTCCACATGAAGGAGGACCACAACGCGCTCCTCGTGGGCGTGGAGGAGGACGAGAAGATCGTCGTCAACCCGACGTCGTACGTGTTCAAGGGCAACGAGGACGTGGTCCTCATCGCCGCGCGCGACGTCAAGCTCTGAACCGCTCGCCGCAGTTCAGACGCGATCGGCTTCGGCGTACGTCATGACGAGGTACATGACGCAGTCGTTGACGCCCGTGTTCGTGTAGACGTGCGCGACGTCGGCCTCGAAGACGATGGCGTCTCCCGTGTCGAGACGATGCGTCTCGCGATGCGTGCCTTCGCCGACCACCAGCTCGAGCTGCCCCTCGGCGACGACCAGGTTCTCGACGGTGCCGGGAGCGTGCGCGTCGGCGCTCTCCTCCGCCTTCGGCGCGAGACGTAGCTCGTAGAACTCGGCGCGACGCGGCCCGTCGAAGGGAAAGAGGGCGCGCGAGCTGAACTGCCCGCCCTGGCTGGTGAGCACCTTCGCCTGCGCCCTCTTCAGGACAGTGGGACCGCCGGCTTCCCGCGCCTGGATGAGCGTGGCGAACGTGACGTCGAGCGCGCGCGCGATCTTCCAGAGCACGTTGATGGTAGGCGCGCTCTGCCCGAGCTCGATCTGCCCGAGCATCGCGCGGCTGACGCCGGACTTGTTCGCGAGCTTCTCCAGCGACAGCCCGCGTCGCACGCGGAGCCGTCGCAGGTTGACACCGACCACGGGCGCGAGGTCCAGCGCCGCTTCGCCGTCGGGCTGGTAGGCCCAGTCGGCAGGCGGCTGCTCGTGCTCGTGGTGCGCCGCTGCTGGCGGGGGCGTGGCAGGCGCCGTCGCGGCGACCTTCTTCGTCGCCGTCGCCGCCGACTTCTTCGAGCTCTCGTGGACGGACTTCACGTGGCCGCGGTCATATCACTGGACGGCCGGGGCCCAGAGCGGCACCCAGCAGAACCAGACCGGGACGAAGAGAGCCGCGTCGCTCGCCGCCGGCATCGCGCTCTCGTGCTCCTTCGAGTCACGCATCTTGCGCTGACGAAAGGCTTCGAGATCGATGACGTTCGCGGCCGCACTGCTCTTGCTCATGGTTCCTGGCCTCCAGCTCCGACCCGTTGAATATCCGTTTTAGCGGACGGTCTGTCAAGGTGGATAGCTGTCCGTTTTACCGGATCTAGCGGGAACGCCTGCAAAAACAACGAGTTGCCGCGGCGAGCCGCCCCGGCGACGGACGCGTCACTTCATGCAGCGCTGCCATGCGGCAGTCGTCGGCGCGCTCATCGCGCACGTGTACTGCGCGCGCGTGACGTCCTGCGTGCTGCAAGGATCGCCCTTTTGCGACTGCGCTTGCGACATCGCTTGCTCCTTGAGCTGCGCGATCATCTCGGGCGGGATCCCCTCGAAGCGTGTGTCCGACGCGAGCGTGAGATCGATGTACTTGTCGAAGGTCTGCTTGCACTCGGCTCGCGAGACCTTCCCGGCGCCGCCCTTCGCCTCCTTCGGATCCTTCGCTTCCTTGGGTCCCTTCGCCTCCTTGGGTCCCTTGCCGCCCTTGCCGCTCGCCGCCGGCGCGGCGGCCGTCGTCGTCGTCGTCGTCGTGTCGCCGCCCATCGGCGTCGTCAACGGCTGCGTCGGGTCGTCCTCGATCGGCGCCACCGGAGCGGGCTTGATCTTGCCCTCCATCGCGAGTCGCTGCTCGGACGCGGAGTTGGCGGGAACGCCGTCGTCCTTGGTCGCGACCATCTTCTGTTGCGGTGCGCCGCAAGCGACGAGCGAGCCGAGTGAAGAGACAGCGACGGACGAGAGAGCGACGGCGAGCGTCGTGGTGGTGATGGAGCGCAGCACACGGCAAGCGTATCACCCGCCCCGGCGGGCTCGCTCAGGAAGCGACGCGCTGACCGGGCGCGCCGACCGTCACGATGTGCGGCACCGGCGACCGGTCGATCCGCAGCAGCGTCCCGTCGTCGACCTCGCGCCACGGCTCGTCCGTCGTCCGCTCCGAGGCCACGAGGACCGCCTTCCGCCTCGTCGTCCACTTCGTGGTGATGGTCGCGGCCTCGTCGATCGGGCGTACCTCACGCGGCGCATCGCCGGGCGCGCGCTCGAGCACGAAAAGCGATCGCCCGAAGCGATGCGCGAACGTCGTCTGTCCATCGGAGAGCAGGAAATTGAACGCGCCGATACGCTGCGCGCGAAGCTCTGCGGTGACCTCGTGGAGCATCTGCGTTAGCTCGTCGCGGCGGCGATGGTCGGGCGCGCCGTCGACCCGAACGAGACCTCGCTCGTCCATGCGCGTGAGCAGGTAGGCGAAGAAGAGCTCGCTGTCGGTGTCGCCCGTGATCTCGCGGAGGCGCCGGCCCGAGCAACCCGCGCGCAGGCCTTCCTGGTGCTGGATCGTTCCGTTGTGCGCGAAGACCCAGCCGTCGCTCAGGAACGGATGCGTGTTCTCGAGGCGCGTCGGACCTACGGTCTTCTGGCGTATGTGCGCGACGAGCAGATGCCCGCGGCTCGCGGCGGCAAGCGCGTGGAAGCGGTGATCGTCGACTGCAGGCTCCGTTCCCCTGTGCAGAAGCCACGTCGGATCATCGCCACCGCCGGCGCGATGAATGGCGATCCCCCATCCATCACGATGCTCGCGCGAGAGCTTCGCGAGGCAGCGCGGGGCCTCCGTCAGACCGAGGCCGAACTCCGTTGACTCCGATGCAACGATACCGAGCAGACGACACATGCTTCGTGGTCGAGAACGACGGAAACGGTCCTTCTCGTCCATGAGAAGTATGCCGCTGCGTCCGCCCTTGGTCGACTTTTTCGAGCATGAAGAAGAGTTTGCGACACTGGCGTC
>JAYTOQ010000584.1:0-1861 GCA_043747665.1 Polyangiaceae bacterium
ACCGGCTATCTCCCGTGGCCCGACGATCTCGTATGGCCCGACGCGCAGACGCGGGAGCTTCCGCGCTCGAAGATCCTCGCCGTCGCCACCGGCTCGCAGGGCGAGGCCAACGCCGCGCTCGCCAAGCTGGCGCGCGGCGATCACCCCGCGCTCGACATCGGCCCCGGCGATCGCGTGATCCTCTCGGCGCGCACCATCCCCGGCAACGAGCGCGAGGTGCACGCGCTCCTCGGGTTGTTGCTCCGTCGAGGGTGCGAGGTGCGGACGCGGCTCACCGATCGCGGCGTCCACGTCAGCGGTCACGCGCATCGGCCGGAGCAGCGGCGCATGATCGAGCTGGTACGCCCGAAATGCTTCATTCCGGTGCACGGCACGATTCACCACCTCACGCGCCATGCCGAGCTCGCGCGCGAGACCGGCGTCCAGCAGGTGTCGGTGATCGAGAACGGTCGCATCGCCGAGGTCACCGACGGACGCCTCGAGCTGCGCGAGACGGTGCACGCCGGTCGCGTCCATGTCTTCGCGGGCCGCGAGATCCCGACGCATGTCCTGCGCGAGCGCGAGGTCCTCGCCGAGGAGGGCTTCGCGTCGTGCGCGGTCACCGTGGGTGCCAGTGGATCGGTGGTGGACGTGACGCTGATCACGCGCGGCGTGGTCGACGAGGCCGCGCATCCCGAGGAGGTGCAAGCCGCTCGCGCCGCCGTCAGGCACGCCATCGCCGACCTCGCGTCGCACGCCGACGACGCCCAGATCGCCGAGCAGACGCGGCTCGCGGTGCGGCGTAGCTTCTTCAAATCGAGGGGAAAGAAGCCGATGACCGTGGTCCACGTGAGGAGGCCGGCATGACCGGGCGCACGACAACACCGGCGCGCACGTACGCGGGGCCGCCCGCCGGCCCGTACGTCGTCAAGAAGCTCCGCGAGCTCGACGCCGAGCTAGCGGCCGCCATCCCTCGCGTCGTGGCATCGAGCGACGACGAGGCCATCCACGATCTCCGCGTCGCCATCCGCCGCCTTCGCACCATGCTCAAGATGGCGCGGCCGCTCTTCGGTCGCTGGCACGCCGACGTGGTCCGCAAGGGCTTCGCCGAGGTGATGAAGGCGACCGGCGACCTCCGCGACGAGGAGGTCCTCGAGGAGACCCTCGACGGCCTCTCGGTGCATCCGGCGTTCGGGCTCTGGCTCTCGGCGCGCGCCGCGCGGGAGCGCAAGCTGCGGCGCGCGGTCGTCGCACGCATCGAGCGCGGCGAGCTCGATCGCGCGCGCCTCATGCTGAAGGCGCTGCTCGTGTTCCCGTTCGACCCTGCGCGCAACATCGACCTGTCGAAGTTCGCGCGGCGCACGGTGGAGCGTGCGCGACGGGTCGTCGAGAAGGGCCGCGACGTGCCGCCCGAGGACATGCTCGGCCTCCACGCGCTTCGCATCTCTTACAAGGAGCTGCGGTATTCGATCGAGCTCCTCGCCGAGGCGCTCCCCCTCGACTCGCGCTCCATGCTGGAGCCCGCGGTCGTCTTCCAGAAGCGCCTCGGCGAGATCCACGACGTCGACGTCGCCCATGACGTGCTCCGCTCGGCCCGCGCGCTCCCGCCGGACGCCCGGGACGAGGCCCTCGCTTCCCTGGCGAAGGTCAGAGAAAAACGCATCGGTAAGTATCTCCGCGAGCTGGACCCGCTGGGCGCGGTCGCCGCGACGAAGGAGGAGCTCGATCGGCACCTGGACCCCGTAGATCACGGCCAGAACGGCGCGAATGGCGCATCGAAGAGCGCCTCCGCAGGCGCGGAGGACCTCGAGGACGCGGTCACGGTGAGCCGATAGGGGGCGATCGGTGCTTGACCCACGTTGACCGGGGGGCCGATACTCCC
>JAYTOQ010000585.1:0-8513 GCA_043747665.1 Polyangiaceae bacterium
CCCCATTCCGCAGGCGATTCCCGTGCAGACGGCGGCGTCCGGATCGCCGCCGCTGCTGCCTCCGTCGAACGTCGAGTTGTCGTCGCTGCTACCGCAGCCAGGCGCAGCGCTCACCGTCACGCCCAGCACGACGATCGAGAAGGCACCGAGGAGAGCTCTGCGCATGCGTGACCTTTCAGCGAAGACGAAGACGAAAGAAGCGGAGCGCGCAAGCCACGCAGGTCACGGGTAGTGGCATGTGCCGTTGGTGCACGGGACGCCGGAGCAGCAGTCGCCGGTCGCAACGCACGTCTGGCCGTAGAGCGCGCACACCGGCGCAGCCGCGTCGCTTCCGCCGTCGACCGGCGGCTGGACCACGCCGCCGTCGGTGCCAGGAGGAGGCGTCGTCGTGACGCCGCCGTCGGGAAGAAGCGTCCCGCCGCAGACGCCGGACGCGGAGCCTGCGGGGAGCGCGCAGGGAAGACCGGTGCAGCAGTCGCCGTTCGACGTGCACGAGGTGCCCTGCTGCCGGCATTGCGACGTGCCGCAGACGAAGGGCTTCGTGGCCTTGGTCACGGCGTCCAAATTCGCGACGCACGGGTTGCCGCAGCAGTCGGCGCTCGAGGCGCACTGCGTGCCGGGCTGCGGGTCGCCGTTCGCGCAGTTCAGGTCCGGCGTCACCGTGCAACGCGGGATGCCGTTGGTGTCGATCTGGCACGTCGGAAACTGATTGTCGTTGCCGGCGCAGCAATCAGCCTTGGTGCTGCACGACATCGCGCCGCCCACTGTGGCGCTGCCCGGCTTGCAGAGCGCACCGGCAGGGCTGCACACCGTCGATACGTAATTGCAGATGCCGAACGTCGCGCCGGCGGCCTTCTGGCACTGCACGTCGGTCGATGGGCCGCTGCCGCCCTTGATTGAGCCGGCCAGATTCTTCACGCCGCAGCAGTCAGTGGTCGTCATGCAGAGGTCACCGATGAGGTGACAGCCCGACTCCGGCTGACACACGCCGAGGCCGGACGACGCCGAAGGCGCGCACGAGCGGCTGCAGCAGGCGGCGCCCGTACATGTGCCGATTTGGGAGCAGAGCTCGCCGGCGGGCTTGCACGGACCGCCGACCACGCCTCCGGCGCTGGGGACGGGCCCACAGACGCCGACCGACGCGCCCGCGGCTTTCGTGCAGAGACCGCCGCAGCACTGGATGTCGGTCGAGCAGATGTCCGTGTCGACGGTGCAGAAGGAGGGATTCGCGCAGATGCCGTTGTTGCAGTAGCTCGAGGCGCACTGCGAATTCATCGTGCACGGGTTGCCGGACGTCGGCTTCGGGCCGAGCGGCTTGCAGACGCCGCCGCCGCTTCCGTTCGGAACGCACTGGTCGCTGCAGCAGTCGGACGCGACGGCGCATGCCGCGTTGTCGGCGACGCATTGCGTGCTCGAGCACGCGCCCGAGACGCAGGATCCGCTGCAGCACTCGTTGCCCGTCACGCAGACCGCGGCAGGTAGGCTGCAGCCAGTCTTCGACGCCGCGCACAGTCCGCTCGTTGCGTCGCAGTTCGCCGTGCAGCAGTCGGTGCTCTTCGCGCAGGCCTGCGCGACCGGCGTGCACGCGCCCGTCTCCGCGCGTCCGCCGTCGACGATCGCGTCGAAGAACGCGTCGCCGATCGCGCCCGTGTCGCCGGGATCGATCATCGATCCGTCGGCGTTCCCGCCCTCGTTGTCACCACCCTCGTTGTCACCACCGTCGGACGTATCGCCGGGAGTGACCGACTCGCTGCCGCAGGCTGCGACAATCCCGCCCGCCATCGCGACGGCAGCAATCAAACCGAAAGCAGTCCAGGGAAGCTTGTGCATGAACGCGGGGTCCTCCTGGTGCACGCAGTGGTGCACGTCAGCGGAGTCAATGGTGACTGACCCGCGCACGCCCGTAAACGACAACGCAGCGAGGTGCTTACGTTTTGTCGGAGCCCGGCGCAGACACATCGAGTGACCATACCCTGGTCACCGCGGCGACCAATCGACACCGCGCGACCGGACGTCCACGCTTCCCCGCATGCCTTGCATGCATCGTTCACGCTGGTTCTCCTTGCTCCTCGCCTCGTCCGCAGTCGGCGCGGTCGTCATCGCCTGCGGTGGTAGTGACACCGCTTCGCCGGGCGCCGGCGCCGACGGGGGCGCGCGAGGGAGCGAGCCGGCGGGTCAGACATGTACTGCTCCCTCGCAGTGCTACGCGGGCGTGACCGACGGCGGCGCGGACGGCGGCGGGATCTCCGGCACCATCACGTGCCTCACGAAGGTCACCAACGGTTACTGCACGCATACGTGCACGCAGGACGCCGAGTGCTGCCGCGCGCCCGGCGAGTGCCTGACCGGCGTAAAGGAGGTCTGCTCGCCACTGTCGAACCAGCCCGAGCAGTATTGCTTCTTGAGCTGCGAGGATGCCGACGTGCAGCGCGCCATCGCGGCGAACGGCTCCGCGGGCTACTACGACGGCGGCGTGAACGACGCGGGCTCGGTGGCGGATGCATACTGCCGGAGCTACGCGGGCTCGTCGACGAGCTGTCGTTCGAGCGGCGGCGGCAGCAAGAACCGCAAGGTGTGCCTCCCCAACTGAGCCGCCTTCGCGACTGAATTCACTCGCTCGTCATGCGAGCGCGAGGCCATCCAGGTTAGGCTCGCCGCATGGCGAAGCTGTCACGCGAGTTCACCCGCCCGCAATGGCGGACGCTCGTCGTGCTCTGGGTGACCTACGGGAGCTTCTACCTGTGCCGGGTCAACGTGGGACCGGTGCGGACGGAAATCGAGAAGGATCTCGGCGTGGGCGCCGTCGAGATGGGCGTCGTACTGGGCAGCCTGAAGATCGGCTATGCCATCGGCGAGCTGGTCAACGGTCAGCTCACCGAGCGCTTCGGTCCGAAGCGCGTGCTGCTGTTCGGGATGTTCGGCTCGTTGGTCGCGAACGTGCTCTTCGCGTTCGCGGCGTCGCTGCTGGCGTTCCCCGGCATGGCGGCCGTGCTTCCGCCCGTTGCGCAGTGGCTCACGCACTTCACGCCCGCAGGCTCCGGCGTCGCGCCGATCGCCGCGCTGCTCGCTCTCCTCGCGTTCGTGAACGGCTACTTCCAGGCCGCCGGCTGGCCTCCGACCGTCAAGGTGATGTCGAGCTGGTTCACGGCGCACCAGCGCGGTCGCATGATGGGCGTCCTCGGCACGAGCTACCAGCTCGGCTCGGCGCTCACCATCTCGGGTGCGGGTCTCCTTGCGACGGCATTCGGCAACTGGCGCGCGGCATTCCTGGTGCCGGCCTCGCTCTTCTTCGTCTCCACCATTCATGCGCTTCTTCGGCTACGCGAAAAGCCCAAAATCGATGACCTCACGACCGACGACGGCGACACGAAGACGCCGCTCGCGCTCCTCGCGAGGCCGCGACTGCCGGTGCGCGACGCGCTCTGGCTGACGCTCAGCAACCCGCGCATCTGGATCCTCGCGGTCGGGCTCTTCGGGTTGGACGTCGTTCGCTACGGGTTCCTCGACTGGGCTCCCGGTCACCTGCAGAAGGCGCAGGCCTCCGGCATCAGCGCGGCGGCGCTGAAGACCGCCGTTCTTCCGCTCGCGGGAGCAGCCGGCGCCCTCGTGTCCGGGTGGATCACCGATCGCTACTTCCAGAGCCGGCGGGCACCGGTCATCGCGATCTTGCTCCTCGCCGCCGGCGCGTTCACGCTGACGTACGCGCGCGTCGTCGAGATCGGCGTGGTGCCGACCGTGCTCTGTCTCGGCGCGATCGGATTCTGCGTCTACGGCGCGCAGATCCTCATCGTGGGCACCGCGGCGCAGGACTTCGCGCGCGGAGGTGCGACCGCGGCGGCGGCGGGCTTCATCGATTTCATGGGTTACGTCGGCGCGTTCAGCGGAGACATCGTCACCGGATGGCTCCTGAAGACGCGGTCCTTCTCGACCGCGATCACGTTTTGGGCGGCGGCCGCCGTCGTCGCTGCCCTGTGCGTCGCGACGCTGTGGCGCGCGCGACCGCTGGAGGACACGTCACCGGGCGCGTGAGCCTTGCGCGATCTGGCGGTTGGCTGGCGGTTGGCTAGCGGTTCGCGGAGCAACGGATGTTGCACTGGAAGTCGCCGTGGCAGTGACACGGGTCGGCGGCCTTCGTGACCGCAGGCTTCGGCGAAGAGGGCGCGCTGAAGCTCGCCTTCGCCTTGCCGGCCCCCGCGCGAGCCTTTGCGCCCTTGGTCTTCTTCGTCGTCGGAGCATCCGCCGCGGAGTCGTCGTCCGACGGAGCGGACTGCGATGCCGCGACCGGTGCCGGTTCGGCGGCCGGCGCGGGAGGCGCCGCAGCAGCCGGCGCCGCCGCCTGCGTGATCGGAGCGCGCGCGATGACGGCGGGCTTCTCACCGCGGAAGGCGAACACGACACCGACGCTGCCGAGGATCAGGAAGAGACCGGCACCCGCAGCGATGGCGATGGTCTTCGCCTTCGATGCAGGCGCGGGAACGCCGGCCGCGACGACGCCGTCGGCGTCGACCGCGAACGCGGCGGGAGGCGGCTCGCTGCTGAACGGCGAGGCGCTCGCGAACGAGCTTGGAGGCGGCCGCGTCGACTTGAGGGCGCGGAGATCGATGATGCCGTCGTCGTCGTGAGCCAGGTTCATGGTTCGTTCCCGTCGAGGCGTCAGGGCCGCTGAGGCCGCGATGATCTACGACTTTTCCCGGTTTACGCAACCGAACCGTCGTGGCTCGACAGGGATCAACGACCCTGCCGTGGAATTTTCGTTTTGCATTGGAAACGCGGGCGGGCGCTCGCGCCGGTGACCGCAACGCCACGCCGGCGCCAGCGCCGGCCGCTCGCGACGCGCTCCATCTCCGCGCGGCGGAAGCCGGCCGGGAAATCGTCGAGATAGCGTCCGGCAGCAACGCGCGCATCGCCGACCGACGCCGCGACTGCGGACGACGCCGCGTCCTGCGACCACCGGGGAGACGGTGCCGGCCGACCTCCGCGCGTGGTGCGTGACGCGAAGGGCCTCTCCGCGTTGAGTGCGATATGCACGCATGCCTGCTTTACCGTGGCGCTCTGCGGAGCTGGCGACACCTGCTCGTCGCCGCTGCTCAGTCCGCGAGAGTGCGCCGACGCCTCGCGCGGACCCATCTCGTCGACCGGTCCCGCTTTCCTGTGCCCCTGCCACGGGAGCCTGTTCTCGGCCTACGGCAACGTCACGCAGGGCCCGGCGCGGATCGCGCTGTCCAGCGTGGTCTCTGGGCTCAGCAGCCCGCGGGCTTCGTCACGCACTTCACCGTTGCGTGATCGCAGTAGTAGCCGCCGTAGCAACCGTTGGGCTGGCACGTATGCTTCGCCGGCGAGCAGCTGCAGTTGGCGGCGACGGTCGGCGCTGCATAGCCGCTGCACGCGCCGCCGGAGCCGCTGCTGGTGCTGCCGCTGCTCGACGAGGAGCTCGACGAGCTGGAAGTGCCCGACGAGCCGGAGCTCGATGCGGATGCGCCCGACGAGCCCGACGAGCCCGACGACGACGGCGCCTTGGGGCCACCGGAGTCGGCGGCGCCCCCTGCGTCCGCGCCGTGCGGCGTGGGGTTGCCCGAGGGCAGCGCGGCCTCTGGAGCTGCGGGGTCGGTCGGCTGCGTCGTGGTCTCGGCGCCCGTGCCGGTACCGGTCTCCGTGGAGCCCACCGCGCAAGCGAGGAGGCTGAGGCTGAGGCTGAGGCTGAGGCCGATCGCGAGCGCGACGCTCGAAGTGACGGCGTGCGCGCGGGCTCGTGCTGACAACGCGTGGTGCATCGTGGCGTCGTCACTACCGCGACCGCGTGTATCGCGCTACTGGCGACGCGGATGTTGACGGCGTGTTGACGCGCGAAGGCGCGCTTCCGAGGAAAGTTCCGACCGCGCTTCAAACGTCATCGCAACGACACGAGAAACGATCACTTTCGCCTCGAGCGAACATCCCTGGGTTCGGGGCGGAGCGAGAGATTGAAGTCCATGTCCAGCACGAAGCTCTTCCAGGGACTGCGACATCGCCATGCGTTTTTCGGAGCCTTCGCCGTGGGCTGCGGCGTCGCCATCGCCGCGTGCTCCGCCGGCGCGCCGCAGAACGGCGCGACGGGCGGCCAGGACCCGACGCCCGGCTCCACCACGCCCGTGCCCGATGGCGGCGACACGCCGGGATGCAAGAGCTGCCTCCAGGACATCGACTGCGAGACCGGCAGCGTCTGCGCTCAGTTCGGCGGAGACTCGTTCTGCGCGAGATCCTGCTCGACCGGCAGCGACTGCAGCGCCGACACCTCCTGCACGTCCGTGAGCGGCGCCGACGGCACCCAGACGAAGGCCTGCATCCCGCGCGCCGACGTGTGCGGCGGCAGCGTCGGACCCGGCGGAAGCGGAGGTGGAGGCGGAGGCGGAGGGCCGCTCGACGCGGGAGGCCCCGTCGTCGGAGCGGTGGGCGCTAGCGGCGGCACGCTTTCCCGCCTCTACTTCGCGGTCATCGGCGACACGCGTCCGCCGATCATCAACGATACCAAGGCGTACCCAACGCAGGTGATCACCACGATCTATTCCGAGCTCGAGGCGCTCTCGCCACGCCCGCCTTTTGCGGTCTCGACCGGCGACTATCTCTTCTCCACAGCGAATGGCACCCAGGCCACGCCTCAGCTCGATCTCTATCTCGCTGCAAGGAGCAAGTTCACGAACGTCGTCTTCCCGACCATGGGAAATCATGAATGCACCGGCGCGGTGACATCGAATTGCGGGATTGGCAACAACGACGGAATGACCGCAAATTATACGGCATTTCTTGCAAAATTGCTCGCGCCGCTAGGACAGACGAATCCTAATTACGTCATCGACATCGCGGCGCCCGACAAGTCGTGGACCAGCAAGTTCGTATTCGTCGCAGGCAATGCGTGGTCGCCGTCCGACGCCGCCTGGCTCGAGACCGCGCTCTCGAAGCCGACGACGTACACGTTCATCGTGCGCCACGAGCCGAAGGCGGCCTCGACGGCGCCTGGATGCAAGGCGTCGGAGGCCATCATGGCAAACCACCCCTACACGCTGGCCATCGTCGGCCACACGCACACGTACGGGAGGACCGGGCCGCGGCAGGTCACCATCGGTAACGGCGGCGCTCCGCTCACCGGCGGCGCGACCTTCGGGTTCGGACTCATCCAGCAGCGCGCCGATGGCGCCATCCAGGTCGACATGATCGACTCTGCGACGGGGCACGCCGACACCGGCTTTCGCTTCGCGCTGCACGCAGACGGAAGCGCCGCGCCGTGAAGGACCGTCGCGCTGCGGTCATCGTCGCGCTCGGCGTGCTCCTCGGCGGTGCCGTCGGAGTTGCAGCGGTGCGACTCGCGCGCGCTCACCACGGCGCGCACGTCGTCGAGCGACCCGTGGAGAGCGGGCCCGTCATCGAAGTGCCGCGCGCTGCCGGCGAGATCACCGTCGACGGCGCGCTCGAGGACCCGGGGTGGTCGGGCCCGATGGGGCGAACCGGCGCCTTCACCACCACCGACGGCCGTCCCGCGCACCCGTACTCCGACGCGCGCTTCGTTCATCGCAACGGAGAGCTCTTCGTGGTGCTTTACGCAGCGGACGAGGACATCCGCGCGACGGACGCTCGCCACGATGATCCGCTCTACGGCGCGGACGCCTTCCAGCTCACGCTCCGCACGACGAGCGGCGAATTCTCGATCGACGTGTCGTCGGCCGGCGTCGTGACCGACGCGCGACGCAGCGCGGGCGCCCAAGATTTCGCCTGGGAGAGCCAGGCGCGCGTCGCGGTCGATCGGGACGGCACCAGCAACGACCCGTCGGACCAGGACGAGGAATGGGTGATCGAGATGGCCATTCCTCTCGCAGGGATCGGGCTCACCGGCCGCGTCGGCGAGCGCATCGGGGTCGAGCTGCACCGCTGCGACACGGTCCCGCAGGTCGGTCGCGTCTGCAGCGCCTGGGGGCCGAAGGGGCGCGGCGGAGCCCTGGTCCTGGGCGACGCTGACATCCAGTAGGCAGCAACGCCGCACCTCCTCGAGCCGAGGCTCGGTTAGGCTCGATTCCCTTGCGCAAACCATATCGCCTCCCAGCGATCGGCCTGCTCCTCGCTTGGGTGACGGCAGCCGTTCCGGCCCTCGCGGCGCCGCCGCTTCCCGAGCCCGCAGTCCCGCCCGCGCCCGCGCCCGCGCCTCCTTCCGCGGCAGCTCCGTCAGCGGCAACGCCAGGTTCGTCGGGGGCGGCGAGCACTTACCCCACTCCATCGGGCGCGATCAGCACGCCGCCTCAAGGCTCGTCGAGCAGCTCGCCGTTCGCGCCGCCACCGAACCTCAACAAGAACCCCATTGACGTCCTGCCCGGCGACGTCATCTATCCGCCGCTCGGTGACCGGCCGTCGAAGCCGGTGAGGTGGGACCCCGAGTGGGGGCGCTTCTCGACCGCCGACTGGATCATCACCGGAACCGGCGCGGCCATCACGGTCGCTTCCGCGATCATCCCGCCGCTGAAGAAGCACTCGCTCGGCGGCGGCATTCT
>JAYTOQ010000586.1:0-3709 GCA_043747665.1 Polyangiaceae bacterium
TCGACACATCGCAGGGTGCTACGGTGTGCCCGATGTTTGCCAAGCACGCGCACGCGCGGAGGGCTGCCATTGCCGGGGTCGCGATGGTCGCCCTCACCACGCTCGTGACGTGCTCCTCGAAGCCCACCCAGGATGGTGACTCGTGCAGCTCGAACAACGACTGCGCGAGCTCGCGGTGCGGTGCAGCCGGCACCTGCGAGGGCAGCGACTGCACGTGTCAAGGCGCCGACTGCCGGGGTCAGTCGTCGTGCCGGAGCGGCTGGCTGTGCACCCGCACCAATGCCACGACCTTCGACGCCATCCCGCAGTGTCGCCAGGAGTGTGGCGGCCCCTTCGGCGCGTGCAACTCGAACAAGCACTGCGACAACGCCATCTGTCTCGACGGTGCGGAGGCGTTTAGCCTGAGCTGGGCGAACATCCCGCGCACGACGCCGTGCGCCGCAAAGGTCCCGTGCGAGTACAAGCTCAACCCGCCGTCCACGCCGGTCGACACGTACACCTGGGACTTCGGCACGGGAGCGCCCCCGATGAGCACCACCGCGCCGACCAACACGTTCACGTTCGATACCGCCGGCACCTACGAGGTCTCGGTCGGTGCGCACGCGACCACCGGCGCGACCACGTCGCTCATGACCGCCGAGGTGCTCTGCAACGGCAGCCTCGGAGACGGCTGCGATCCGAGCGGCGCGCCGTGCTGCACGGGCGGGTGCAGCGCGCAGCTCACCTGCAAGTGAGCGCTCGACGATGCTACGCTTCGTGATGTGTCGCGCGTGCTCGTCGTCGCAGGCCTAGGGGGGCTAGCCTTCGCGGCGGCCTGCGCATCGCTGTCGGGCCTGAGCGGAGGCGTGGAGGTGACGGGGCCCATCGACTCCGGCGCGGACGTAGCCCCGGCTGAAGCCGCGACGCCCACGGACCCGTGCAGCCACGCGACGTATCCACCGCCACCGCTCAAAGACGATGATCCGGTCGCTGAGGTGCCTTCGTTCGCGGTGGCCGTCCGCGAGGAATCGGTGACCGGCGCGATCGACGGCGGCGCTCCGATCGGCTTCGATCTCGACGGCGTGTGTTCGTGCTTCGCGGATACGAGCACGGCTCACGCCGCAGAACCTTCGTGCATCGCGCCGGAGGGGGGCGCGCCGGCTTGCGACGGTGACGGCGGGGTGGATCGGGAGATCGACACGCTCCTCGCGGCGTACAGCGTGCCCAACAAGGGAGGAGCTGCGGGTCCGACGCTGTTGATGAAGGTCTCGCGCTACAACGGGCGCGCGAACGACAGCGAGGTCTTCGTTGGCCTCGTTGCATCGCCCGGCATCTTCGATCCAACAAGCTGCGGTCAGGACGCCGATGCTGGAGGCTCACCGCCTTACAAGCCCACGTGGAAGGGATGCGATCGCTTCGCGCTCGAGCCCACGTCGGTTTTTCCAGGGACGACCGATCCGAGCGCCTATCTCCCGGCTTACGTTTCCGATCACGTTCTCGTGGTCCCGCCGACCGACAAGCCTGTCGTCTTTGTCGTGGGAGACTCGGCTCTGCTGGCGTCGAGCGCGGTCCTGGTGGCCCGGCTCGTCGCCGTCGATGCGCAGCTCGCGCCGATCGTTCCCGCACCCGATGTCGGCACCGTCTTCCGCATGGAGGGTGTCGCTGCGGGTCGCGTGAACGTCTCCGAAGCCTTGCGGGCGCTGGCCCGCGCAGAGGCCATGACCGGCGGCGGTCCACTGTGTGGTTTCTCGACTTTCTTCAATACGGTGAAGAATTCGTTCGTCTGCCCGGGCGCTGACATCGCGACGAGCCCGAGCAACGACTTTCGCGGTGCCGTCTGCGATGCGCTCTCCCTCGCCGCTGCTTTCAGGGCGGATCCGGCAACGTTTGGTACGGCACAGCCTGCTCTGAAGTCCGCGTGCGCAGACGTCAGCGACCCGCGCTACGCGTCGTTTTTCGACTGCGCGAAGTGAGCGCCGTCAGTCGGTGAGCTCCATCACGCGCTGCTCGAGGCCTCGGCCCTTCGAGACGGCGGCGATGCGGGCCTGGTTCTGGAGGAGCACCCAGAGCACGGCCCCGATGACCTGCTCGGCGTCGACGCCCTGACCACGATCGAAGTACACGACGAGCTCGCGCCGCTCGTCGTCCCATTCGACGCGCTTGACCATCGGCAGATCGCGGATCGGCGGGATCGGCGAGGGGCCGGGCGAGAGCTTGATGCGGATCTCCTCGCTCGATGCGGTGAGCTCGTTCATCGAGCCGGACGCGACGACGCGACCGCGATCGAGGATGGCTGCGCCGTCGCAGATCTCCTCGAGCTCCTGAAGATTGTGGCTCGAGACGATGAGCGTGCAGCGCCCCTTGCGCGACTTGATGAGCTGACGGACCTCGTAGGCCACGCGAGGATCGAGACCGGCGGTGGGCTCGTCGAGGAGAACGACCTCGGGATCGCCGATGAGCGCCTGCGCGAGCTGGACGCGCTTCGCCATGCCGTGCGAGAGCGATCCGCACTTCACGTTCCACCAGTCGCGACCGTCGACCTCGGCGAGGACCTCGCGCGCGGACTCCTCGCACTGGCTCGCAGGAATGTCCTGGAGCTGCGCCATGTGCACGAGGAACTCGCCGACCTTGTCGTTGCCGGGGAGGAGAGCGTCCTGCGGAAGGACGCCGATGCGCGATCGGAGCTCGTCGACCTGCATCGGCGAGTAGCCGAGCACCTCGAGGACGCCCTCGGTCGGCTGAAGGAACCCGGCCATCATCGAGAACGTGGTGGTCTTGCCGGCGCCGTTCGGACCGATGAGCCCGTACACCGAGCCGGCACGGACCTTCAGCGTGACGCCGTCGACCGCGGTCTTCGCGCCGAAGCGTTTCGTCACCTTGGTGAGTCGGATGGCGACTTCGACCGGCTTCATCTTCCGCTTCTTCGCGCCCTCGGCGATGAAGACGGCGCTCTGGGCGGCCGCCCCTTCCTTCGCGTACGGATTCGACATCGGCGGCGCGTCCGACTTGGTCGCGACCGGCTCGGGCGGAGCGGCCGGAGGTGCGGGAACGGCGGGGGGAACCGGCGGCGCGGGCGGCGCGGCGGCCGTCATCTCGTCGGACATCAGAGATCCCTCTTCGTGAACATGAAGGAGCTCGCCCCCACGTAGAGCGCGGTCATGCCGATGCAGGCTGCGAGGCCGGTCATCCAGCGATCGACGCGCTTGTTGATGAGGAAGCCGTCGAAGGTGTTCGGATACGCGTAGGTGAGCGCGTCGATGTTCCAGCGCAGGCCGATCAGGAAGATCACCCAGAGCACGAAGAACGCTGCGAATGTGGCGAGCAGCGCGAGGATCGGTGTCTTGAAGATCGAGCTGACGAGCGTGGAGATGCCGCACCACACCGCGCTGATCGGCAGCGTGATCACCCACAAACGCAGGCCCCAGCTGATGGCGGTGGCGGCCGGCGCCTCGCCGCGCACGATGCAGACCACCCAGATGACGGCGTGCATGATGAGCGTGATGGCGGAGACCGTCGTCCACAGGCCGAGCCACTTGCCGACCATGTACGAAGCGCGACGCGTGCGCAGCGTCCAGTAGCGGACGGTCTTGTGCTGCATGTCGCCCGACACGTTGTCGAAGCCGAGCAGCGAGATGAGAAGAGGCGTCAGCCAGATCGTGAGGAAGAAGACGAGGAGCAGCACCTCGGGCGTGTCGGCGAGCAGCTTGCCCGTCGCCGGATCGCCGAAGGC
>JAYTOQ010000587.1:0-6466 GCA_043747665.1 Polyangiaceae bacterium
GGCCGGAGCGTGCGAAACATTTCGCACGTCGCCTGCCGTCGCGACGATGGGCTCGGAGCTTCCAACTCCGTGCCCTACTCTTTTGCCGTCCGCGCGATCATCGACAGCGCCTCCGCCGACGGCCAACTACCCGGCGCGCTCAGATTCTCGCGATTTCACGCGCTCGCCGACAATCAGCGCGTCACGCTCGCGCCGAAGGCGGTCCTCGACGAGCGTAAGATGTGGTTCGCGTCGAGCTGGATGTGGGCAGCGAACGCGCACGAGAAGCAATACCCCCGCACGCTGCTCGGGCCGCTCCCGAAGGCGGCCTACACGCTTCGCGTCCGCACGCCGCTCATCGTGCGTTCGAAGGGCGACCACGTGGACTACGCAGAGACGAGCACGAGCGGTACCGTGGAGTGATGCATCGCGGATCCTGTCTCTGCGGGGCCGTGACCTTCGAGGTCGAGTCGGCACGGGCGCATCCGATCGAGGACTGAGCGCACACTCCGTCAGCGCCCGCACCAGTCTGCGTCGGGGAACGGCGGGTTCGGGCGCTCCTCACACTTTGTCCATGCGTCGGTCCCTGCGATGCGGTCGACCTCCTCCGCGAGCGTGCGGAGCGAGGCCGGGATGCAGCCGTTGCCGAGGTAGTCGACGAGCGTGCGCTTCCGGCCCTTGCCGACGAGCGTGAGCGTCACCGTCGCGTGGTCGGTCGCCATGTGCTTGCACGGGTCCTCCCACGTGAGCTCGAAGAAGTGCGCTTCGTCGAAGCGCACGACGAGCGCTGCCACGTCGGCCGCGGGAATGGTCGCGCTCTGCTTACCCCGGACGCGCACGTAGCGTGTGTGTGCCCTCGAAGCGCAGGGAGCCGTCGGCGTCGATCTGGAGGTCGTACACCGGACAGGTGCCGTAGCAGGCGGCGCGTCATGCGGAACGCGAACGTCTCGCCGGCCACCGGCATCGAGAGGTCTTTGCCGGCGCCCTTCGTGCTGCCCGACGCGCCGCGCACCTCGCGCTCTCGCGGCGTGGCCCTGAGCCGCTTGAAATGCGCGCGCCCGCCCGGGAAGAATTCATATTTTACGTCGTACAACGGTGAACCATGCTTGTTACGAATCGTGTCCATGCGACGTTGCCACCGGTCCCGGCAACCCTTCAAGAGCGGTGCCTCCTCGCGTTTCATCACGAGGAAAAGAGCTTTTGGCTGCTTGGCAGCCGTCAGCTGTGGCGCGTCACGCGCGACGGCGCCGGGGCGCTTATCGTCGACGTCGAGCCATCTCCGCGAGGGGCCGTGCGCGAGATGCTTCGTTACAACTCGAAGCGCGAAGCGATGGTGCATATCGGCCAGGCCAAAGCCGACGGCCCACTGGTGGTGAGCGTCTTCGATGGCGCTGCGTTCGTTCCGCTCGCGACGAAGGGCGGCGCGCCCGCTGCAGAGTACGACGGCATCGTGTACGACGTTCGACGCTCGGTGCTCGTTCACTTCCACGCGCCGCGCGTCGAGGGGGGCACGGTCACCGTCCGTGAGCTCGGAGACGACGGCACGTGGCGGGCGGCGACGGGTTCGGCGCCTTGCGGCGACGAAGGCGTCCTTGCCGGCTGGGATGCGCGCTCGTCGCGCGCGATCGTCCTCGCGGCAGGGCCCGACCGCACCTCGAAGGTCTACGCGTGGGATGGCGCGAGCTTCACCCCCCTCGCCGACCTGCCCGTCCCGATGTCAGGATGGCCCGCGGTGATGATGACAGCACCACAAACAGGGGCGTTCGTCATGCTTCGCGGCGCGCCGTTCGAGTCCTCGCCCGGCGGCGGGCCGGTGCGCGACGGCGCCGAGCTCTGGGAGCTCGAGGGTACAGACAAGAAGCGCGCTTGGAAAAAGCGCGACGCCGCTGGGCTCGAGGTGTTCGGCGGCGCCGCGCACGACAGCGACCGCGACGTTACCGTCGTGTTCGGCACGTGGTTCGGCCCCGGCACGCATCAACACACTCTCGCGACCTACGACGGTGAGCAGCTCGTCGCCGCGGGGTTGCCTGTCGTCCAGCTCGAAGGTGGAAGCAGCGGCGGACCCGTTCGATTCTGGGGTAGGCGCAACGCCGCAAGCGAGCCGTCCGAGCGCAAGCTTCAAGAGCTCTATCGTGCCTGCGTCCTCTACAAATGTGTGGACGGGGCACTCGCGCAGCTCAGCCACACACCCGGGGGAAGAATCCTCGCGTCGGCCGCCGGAACGTTTGTCCTCACCGACGACGGCGCGCTGCTCCGGCTCGACGGCACGTGGAGCCAACGCGCCGCGGCTCATCCGGGCTACATGCCACGCACGGGCGCTACCTGCGCGATCGACGCGGCGGGTCGCATCTTAGTCCTCTGCGGCGAGAACCGTTCCACCGGCAAGATGGTGGAGGACGGCTTTCTCTTCGACGGGGAATGGAAGCCGCTGCCCGCAAAGGGCCTTCCGCTCCTCTCCGGGGGGACGGCGGTGCACGATGCCGCGCGCGACGCCTGGATCGTACTGGGAGGCAGCAATCGCAAAGGCAAAGACGACCGCAACGTCTACGAGCTCGTCGCCGGCAAGTGGAGCTCCTACGCCTGCGCCGCCAACGATTCGAAGCTCACCAAGCAGCGCTGGATGCCGACAATCGCCGGCTGGGACGAGCCCACGCGGCAGGTCTTCCTCTACGCGCTGCTCAGCGACGCGAGCTACAAATACCAGCAGCGCTTGTTCGGGCATCGCGGCGGCGGCCTGTGGCAGGACCTCGGCGCCGTGGAGAGCAGCGGTCCGGCGGCGGCGTGGGATTCGGTGCAACGCATCATCGTGACCATGGGCGGCGAACGCACGACCGACCTTGCGATCGGCGCCGCGCTCGACGCGGCGCCGGCCCCGCTTGCGGCACCCGTGACGAAAGCCAAAAAGCCTGCAAAGGCAAAGGAGGCGCCGGCAGCAACGACTAAGGCTACGGCGCACGTAATGAGCTTCGGCGCGAAGGGGGAGGATCAGTTCGGCGGACCTCCGCTCGGTGTCACCGCCCTGCAGTGGCCGCGGTGCGCTTCGTGCGGTGTCGCGATGCAGCACGTACTCACGCTGCACGCCGACCCAGCGCGGCTCCCGCTGAAGGCCCACGCGGCGCTTTCGGTCTTCGTCTGCAACAGCAAAGAGGCCTGCGCCACGTGGTCTCCGCGCTCCGGGTGCAACGCCGTCTTGCTGCGCAGCGCGGCGCACCTCGCCGAGACGTCCGCCGCGAAGCCGCCCAGCGACGGGAAGATCTCGCCGCCCCCGTTCGTGCGGGGAGGGAAGATCGCGTACGAAGAGCAAGTCGAGCTCGACCCAGCGAGCGACGACGGTGCCCCGCTGGAGGCGGTCTCCAAGGTCGGCGGCTACCCTGTTTGGGTGCAGAGTCCCGATGTCCCCGCCTGCACGAAGTGCAAGAAGCCGATGCGCTTCGTGGCGCAGCTCCTCGAAGAGAGTAGCGACCTTAATTTCGGCGGCGGTGACGGCTACGTCTTCTGCTGCGGAAAAGAGCACGAGGGCGCCTTTCTCTGGCAGCAATGAGCCGGTGCGTCGCCTCGACCCCGACACGAGTGCAGCGTCTTCTCGCTGTACCGAGGGAGGACCAAAAGATGAGCGATGCCAGCCAAAAGGGCCCGTCTGACGCCCTCGCGCATCAACTTTCACGAGGACTGCGAGGTCGAGTGTTGAAAAATGCCGCTCGCTCGGCTGCGCGCCCATCGACCCCGCTTGGCGTCGTTCTTCGTCGGCGTAGGCGAGCGGACGCAACTGACCACCGCACCCTCCCCGAGGCTCGCTGCACGATTGTGCGTTCATCCGGGCACTCGAGGCCGTCCCGAAGAACACGTAGCGCGGCCACGAGCGTTTCGGCGCGCGCGAGCTTGCAACGCGGCCTCGCGGCTCTCGAAGAGGACAGGCACGCGGCGAGACGCACGATGACCTCGTGCTCGGCGACGCGTACCACGTGCTCGCGACCGCGCAGCGACCTCATGAACGCGCCGGCGGTCGCTGGGTAGCGATCGCATCGACCTTTCCGTTCACGCGCGCGATTCCAACGCGCGATCCGCTCCGCACCGTCGCTGCGCTCATCGAGACGCCCCTCGGCGCATTCATCGTCTAGGGAACAGTACTCCCGTGGCACACCGACCCGGGCCCGTCCGGGGACTCACGCAACTGGGTCGAGCATCATCGCGTGCTCCCGGAGCAGGCCGCCGAGTGGGCAGCTCTTCGCGCGGCGCATCCCGGGGCTCACCTTTGCGTGGCCGGCGACCTCAACACCGACCTCGGCGGCGCGCGCTACTACGGGACCAAGCGAGGCCGCGCGGCGCTCGTCGAGGGTCTGCGCGCTGCGGATCTCATCTGCGTCACGTCGACCGATCGCGTGCCCGACGGATGGCTCGCGCATCCGCCGATCGATCACATCTGCGCGAGCGCTGCGCTCAGCGCGGGAGCGTCGGTCGTCGAGGCCTGGAACGGCACGACGTCGGACGGCGTGCGCCTAAGCGACCACAGCGCGCTCGTCGTGGAGCTCGTTCCTCCGCGCTGACCACGGAGGCTCGGGAAACCGCAGGCTCGTTCCCGTCCGCAACGGCACCGCGCTGGTCGGACCACGCCCGCTACGGGGTCGACAGTCGACCTCTGATCCTCGGCCGGCCCCCCGATCCTCAGAACCACGTCACCGCGAAATCGCCCTGAAATGTAGCCACTTCGTTTTCGTACCGGCGCCGGTACGAACCCCCTCCGACCCCCGCGCCTGCGCCCCCCGCGGCCTCTTCACCGCATAAATGTTCGTCTCCCCGCGGTTGCCTTTATCCTCGCGCTCATGCCCAAGCGCTCGACCTCCGCCAAAGCTCCCGCCCGTCCGTCCGCGATCGTTCGCGCCGAGCACGGAGGCGCGCCTGTGCATCTCGATGCTGGCGAGAAGAAGATCTTCGCCGAGGCGCTCCGTCTCGGCGCGGATCTCGCCGACGAGGTCGAGAGCAAGGTCTCCGCCTACGGGCGATGGCTCCTCGAGGCGGTCTTCCAGAACGACACGACCGCTGCGCTCGACGAGAGGACCAGGAACCCCGTTTGGCAGGAGCTCGTGCGACGCGCGGGCGGGCCGACGCTGCGCATCGGGAGGAAGATGCTCTACATCTCGGTGCGGCTCGCGGCGTACGACAAGCGCATCAGCGACCAGACCTGGCGCGGGCTCGACGCCGGGAGGAAGGAGCTGCTCCTCCCGCTGCGTGAGGACCGGCGTCTCCGCGAGGCTGCCCAGCACGTCAGCAAGTTCAACCTCACGCAGACCAAGACCACCGAGTACGTGAACGAGCTGCTCGCCGAGGACGGCCATGCGCCGAGCGTCCGCCTGACCGCGCCGCTCCTGATGGGGCGCATGAAGAAGATCCGCGAGAGCCTCAGTGGCGCCGCCGTCCTGAAGAAGGTGCGGGCGCTCAAGGTGGACCTCGATGACTCGAACCGTCAGGCGCTCGCCGGCGAGATCGACAAGGTCCGCGAGGTGCTGGGGGCGCTCGCGCGCGAAGTCCGCGCGAGGTGAGGCTGTCGTGCATGGCCATGACGAGGCGTCGCGTGTCCGGCGCTGAAGCGAAGAACCACCTGCCTTCGCTGCGCGAGAGCGGCGAGCGCGTGCGGCTGGGCGCGGACGTGCTGGAGATGGTGTTCGCGGAGACGTAAGCACCGGAGCTTCACGGGCGTCGTTGCGGCAATGACAGGCCTGGCGAGCATTTGCCGCTAGCGCTACGCTCGGTGACATGGGCGACGTCATCAACCTCGCAGACCGCGAGTTCGAGCCGACTGACGCCCAGCTCGTCGGGCTCAGCACCCGCGCCTTCGCGGGGGTCCGCGCGCAGCACGAGGATCAGCTCCGGCAGCTTCGGTCCCAGGTCGAGGCGGCGCGTGTCGTCGCTCTCTCCGCGCTGGCAGCTCGCCTCGCTCGGCGAGCCCCGGCGTGAAGCCGGCGTTGCTCGTCATCGCCGGCCCGAACGGCGCGGGCAAGACGACGGTGACCACGCGACTCCGTGACGAGCGATGGAGCGACGGCGTCGAGTACCTCAACGCTGACGACGTTGCGCGCGACCGCTTCGGCGACTGGAATTCTCCGGAGGCCGTCCTGAACGTCGCGCAACTATTTCGTCCGGGTTTTCTTCATCGGCACGTCCGCTGTCGCAGCGCTCGAACGCCATCCTGATTTCGTCGACGCCCGTGTAGCGTGACTTGCGTCGTGTTCGCGGAGACGAGGTCTCGCGGGCGGAAGGTCCCACGCGCTTTGCGTGCTACATTTTTCGGGTGTCGGAGTCGCATCGAACAGAGGCGCTCTCTCTGTTCCGCGGGCGCTGGCTTCCGTCGTTGCTCACCGCGAGCGGACCGCCAAACTGGCGCACTCCGCTAGAGGCCGTCGAGGTACTCGCGTGGGCGGTGTGGCGTGGCAGAGCGTGCTGTACGGGCCGATGACCTCGCCGACCGCGATTGGGCTCAGGCCGCGCTTCG
>JAYTOQ010000588.1:0-6015 GCA_043747665.1 Polyangiaceae bacterium
GCTTCACGCTCGGCGTCGTCGGCGGGCGGGAGGTCGCGGACGCGGTCGACCACGTCGTGCATGATCTCGGCGTCGGGCTCGTAAGCGCGATCCCACTTCATGCGCAGGAAGTCCTCGCGCGACACGAGCCCTGGGCGACCGAGGATGGTCAGCGAGCGGGCGCTGCGGTTGGTGAGGCTGTCCTCGATGCCGAGGTTTGCGGCGAACGCCTCGCGCTTCGGATTCCCCTCCCCGGTCGTGGTCCGCCACGGCGTCGAGTTGCAGCTCTGGACGAACCCCGAGGGCGGATCGTCGACGTGCGGCAGCTCCGCGAACGGCACGTAGTCGTTCCAGATGACCTCGCTCTTGTCACCGGGGAGCACGGCCTTCCAGTCGTAGCTGCCGTGGCGTACCGGCAAAAGTGCATTATACACGTATCCCACGTGGTACCGATCTGCGTAGACGGTGTTGAACATGGGGATCGCCTGCATGCCCATCGCGGCCTTCCACCCGGCGAGGTCCTTCGCCTTGTTCATGCGGAACCACTGCTCGCCGGCGCGGAGCGCGCGGCCGATGCCGGCGTAACGGATGGCCCACGCGCCGGCGTCGGTCTTCATCACCGGACCGTGTTTGCTCCAGTAGACCGGCTTGTGCGCGGTGAATACGAAGAAGCCAGTGTCGATGGCAATGGGAGCCTGCTTCTCCTCGAGAGGGAGCCATTGATCGTCGAGCGCGTACTCGTTCCGTGATGCAGCGAGCCGCAGCTCGTAGACGTCGACGAGATCGGGCGCGTTCACGGTATGCGCCCAGCCGAGGTGATCGTTGTGACCGTGGAGCACCATCGGCGCGCCGGGAAAGAGGCCGCCGCTCATGTTCCAGCCCTCTTCGCTGACGACGTGGGCCTCGTACCAGGCGACCGGTCCCTCCCACGGCTGGTGCGAGTTGACGTTGAGTCGCGTTACGCCGTCGGGTGCGCGGGTGCCGATGACGGCGTGCGCGTTAGACCCTGGAAACGAGCTGTCCTCGCGCGCGCGGGGTGCCTCGTCGCCGAGCGCGAGGAGGCGCTCGCCGACGTGCTTCGGCGGCCCGTCGTTGATGGCGCCGAGGACCTTGTTCATGTCGAACATGAGCGGGATCTTGTGCGCAAAGCCGGCAGCGATGTCCTTACCGGTGAGCGGGTAGAGCCGCCCGTCGGCCTCGTGAGGGTGAAGGAACGCGTAGAGGTTCACGCCGCGCGCGTAGGCTTCGAGGACGGCGCGGTAGTCGGCAGAGAGCGCGTCGTACTGCTCGGCGATCTGCTCGCGAACGCGAACGAGACCGACGTAGTAGTCGTTGGAGAGCGCCTCCTTCGACAGCGTGATCAAGCTGAGGCGACCGGTGGCGGCGGCGAGCCCTCCTTGCACGAGCGGAAAGTCGTCTTCAGCGTGCGCATAGGCAAGACCGAAGGCGGCGTCGGCATCGCTTTTCCCGAAGACGTGTGGAACGCCGAAGGTGTCGCGCACGATCCGCACGCGCTGCGCTTGCGCGAACGTCGCGTCGTCGGGCCGCGGCGGCTTCGGCAGGAAGAGCGGTTTGCGCACGACTCGCCAGAGCGCGACCACCACGAAGAGCGCGCAGATCACGCGGACCCACCGCCGCGCAAACGCGCTCCGAAGCCTGGATTTCACGGTCAAGCGCGCATCCTACAGCGACGCGCTGGTTTGCGCCGGCTCCTGGGCGGGGCTCCCAGCCGTCAAGCGTCCGCGGGCGCGACCTCGCGTCGCTTCTTCGTTCGCGCGGTCAAAATCGTCCGGCGGTCCATCGTGCGGCCGATCATACAAGACCGGCTCAGTGCGGTGAGACCATGTCTTCCGGCTTCACGTGGGCGTCGAATTGCTCTGCGGTGACGAGCCCCGACGCGATGGCCGCGTCCTTCAGCGACACGTTCTTCTCGTACGCGCTCTTCGCGATCTTCGCCGACGCGTCGTAACCGATCAGCGGTGCGAGCGCGGTCACGAGCATCAAGGAGTGGCTCACATGCCGGGCGATCGTCTCGCGATTCGGCTCGATGCCCACGACGCAGTTTTCGCGGAAGCTGTCGCACGCGTCGGCGAGCAGATCGACGCTCTCGAGGAGATCGTGGATGAGCATCGGCTTGAACACGTTGAGCTCGAGATGCCCGCTCGCACCGGCGATACCGATCCCGACGTCGTTCCCCATCACGTGCGCCGAGACCATCGTCAGCGCCTCGGCCTGGGTCGGATTCACCTTCCCCGGCATGATCGAGCTGCCCGGCTCGTTCGCCGGCAGGATCAGCTCGCCGATCCCGCAGCGCGGGCCGCTCGCGAGGAGGCGCACGTCGTTCGCGATCTTCATGCATGCCGTCGCGAGGACACGCGTCGCGCCGCTCGCCGCGACGATGGCATCGTGGCCCGCCAGCGCGGCGAACTTGTTGGGGGCGGTACGAAACGGGAGCCCGGTGAGCTCGGCGATCTTCGTCGCCACGCGTGTCGCCCACTCGGGGTGCGTGTTGAGCCCGGTGCCGACGGCGGTGCCGCCGAGCGCGAGATCGAGCAGGCCCTCCTTCGCCTCGTCGAGCTTCTTCTCCGCGAACGCGAGCTGCGCTGCCCAACCGCTCATCTCCTGACCGAGCGTGAGCGGCGTCGCATCCATGAGATGCGTGCGCCCGATCTTCACGATGCCGACGAACGCCTCGCTCTTCTCGGTGATCGACGAACGAAGCCGCGCCACCGCCGGAAGGAGGCGATGCGCAATCCGCGTGGCAGCTGCCACGTGCATGACCGTCGGGAACACGTCGTTCGACGACTGCGACATGTTCACGTGGTCGTTGGGATGGATCGGGCCTTTTTTCAGGCTTCCCAGCGGCGTGCCGCCGATCTCGTTGGCGAGGTTGGCGATGACCTCGTTGGCGTTCATGTTCGATTGCGTGCCGCTGCCCGTCTGCCAGACGACGAGCGGGAAGTGATCGTCGAGGTCGCCTGCCTCGACCTTGCCCGCCGCCTCGGCGATGAGCGCGGCGAGCTTCGGATCGAGCTTTCCGAGGTCCTTGTTTACGTGGGCCGCAGCCATCTTCACGACTCCGAAGGCCCCGATCACCGGACGCCCGAAACGATGGCCGCCGATCCGGAAATTCTGCAGGCTGCGCTGCGTTTGCGCGCCCCAGTAGCGTCCCTCCGCCACCTCGACGTCGCCCATGCTGTCGGTCTCGATGCGGTTGGCCATGCGTCGGGGATAGCACGCGGCGCGCGAAGCTCTTGCGCGGCGGCGGATCGCGGGCGATCGTGCATCGGCCCGCATGTCCACCTCCGCCCTCCTCGCCGAAGTCTCGTTGTTCGCGCTGCTCGACGATCAAGAGCGCGCGCTCCTCGCCGAGCGCGTCAACACCGTGAAGTTCGACGAAGGCACGGTGATCTTCAACGTCGGCGATCCCGGCGACCGGATGTACGTCGTCACGAGCGGTGACGTGCAGCTCTCGGTGAAGACGAAGACCGGCGAGGAGATGTTCCTCGAGCGCCCCGGGCCCGGCGAGTTCTTCGGCGAGATCTCGCTCCTCGACGAGGGGCCGCGCACCGCGACCGCACGCGCGAAGAGCGCGGTCGTCGCCATCGAGATCGATCGCGGCGACCTCGACGAGCTCTTCAGGCTCGCGCCTGCCGCTGCAATGGATCTCCTCGCCGCCACCGGCCGGCGCCTCCGTCACAACGCGATGATCATCCGCAACGCCGCGACGCGGAACGCGAACGAGGAGATCGCCGACAACCGCTCGACGGTCATGAAGGTCGCTGACTGGATCGCGGAGTTCTCGGGCAGCCTGCCGTTCCTCTTCATCCACATCGTGGTCTTCGCGATCTGGATCTTGCTCAACGTGCACATGCTGCCGTTCGGCAACTTCGATCCGTTCCCGTTCGGCTTTCTCACGCTGGTCGTGTCGCTCGAGGCCATCATCCTCAGCGTGTTCGTGCTCCTCAGTCAGAACCGACAGGTGGCACGCGACAAGGTACGCGGCGACATCGAGTACGACGTCAACCTCAAGGCCGAGATGCAGATCTCGAACATGCACGAGAAGTTCGACACGATCTATTCGGAGATCCAGAAGCGTCTGGACCGCATCGAAAAGAAGATGCCCTAGTTGCCGGCGAGCGCTTCGGGAATCTGGCTGAGCGCGCTTCGCACCGCGGCGCGAAGGACGCGCTTGCGGACCTCGGAGCTCGCGACGCCTTCGGAGCGCGCACTTCCCTCGATCACCGCGAGCATCGTTCCGGTCTTCGCATCACGAAGGACGGCGTTGACGCTGCACGCGTACGGCGAGGGCGTGGAGCCGATGACCGCGAGCGACACGACGATCGCGCGCTTCTTGCGGAGCTCGCGGAGCTTCTTCGCATCAACGCCGCGGAGCTCGCCTTCGGCAGCGGTCCTCAATGCCGCATGGTCGACGCCCGAGCTCGCCGGCGGGATGGCGACCTCGCCGAGGGCTATCGACGTCTCGGACGCGCTCGCGTCGCCCGCCGACAGGGCAGCCGCGAGAAGGAGCGGTGCGAGCGTGAGCCAGGGGCGGAGCATCGACGGGCAGAACAGCAAGGCTCGGGCCGTCGGGCCAACTTCGCGCGAGTCCGCCGGCGCCAGGCAAATCCGGCCCTGCGGGCCAGCTCCCACCCAGGTCAGCGCTTGTATTAAGATGGGCAGAGGTCGTCATCATCTCGACCGAGAGTGGCGGTTCGCCCCGTTCGATGATTCGCCTCGACACCCTCCCCGAGCGAGCGCTACGACCATGTCGCACGCCATTTCCGGCGAGCGGCGCAGGAGCGGGACACATGGCTCAGAATCTTCTCGATCAGCTCAAGAGCATGACGGTGGTCGTCTCCGACACCGGCGACATCAACTCGATCGAAAAGTTCAAGCCGCGCGACGCGACGACCAACCCGTCGCTCATCGCGACCGCAGCGGCGATGCCTGCGTACGCGAAGCTCGTCGATGACGCGCTGGTGTGGTCGCGCAAGGAGAGCCCCAAGACCGGCGGTGGAGGCACCGAGGACGTCGTGAAGCGCGCGATCGATCGCCTCTCGGTCGAGTTCGGCCTCAAGATCCTCACCATCATCCCGGGCCGCGTCTCGACCGAGGTCGACGCGCGTCTCTCTTACGACACGCAGGCGAGCATCGAGAAGGCGCGGACCCTCATCGCGATGTACGAGGGCGCCGGCATCAAGAAGGAGCGCATCCTCATCAAGCTCGCGTCGAGCTGGGAGGGCATCAAGGCGGCGGAGCTCCTCGAGAAGGAGGGGATCCACTGCAACCTGACGTTGCTCTTCGGGATGCACCAGGCCGTGGCGTGCGCCGACGCGAAGGTCACGCTCATCTCGCCCTTCGTCGGTCGCATCCTCGATTGGTACAAGAAGTCGACCGGCAAGGAGAGCTACGCGCCGGCCGAAGATCCGGGCGTGAAGAACGTCACGGAGATCTTCAACTACTACAAGAAGTACGACCACAAGACCGAGGTCATGGGCGCGAGCTTCCGCAACATCGGTGAGATCATCGAGCTCGCGGGCTGCGACCTTCTCACCATCGCGCCGAACCTCCTCGCCGAGCTCGAGAAGACTACGGCCGACCTCCCCAAGAAGCTCGACGCCGCGAAGGCGAAGGCCATGGACCTCCCCAAGATCACGATGGACGAGGCCGCGTTCAAGAAGGCCCACGAGGCCGACCGCATGGCGAACGACAAGCTCGACGAAGGCGTGAAGGGCTTCACGAAGGCCATCGAGGGCCTCGAGAAGCAGCTCGCCGAGCGCCTCGCCTCCCTTTGATTACAGCGGGTACCCGCTAGGTCGAGCGGCGTAGTCCCAGGGGTGCGCCGCTCGATGCGCATTTGAGCATTACCTCCGCAGTTTGATACGCTCGGTCGATGCGCCTTCGCTCAGCATCGACCCTCGTCTTTTCCTCCGCCGCAGTGCTCGCGTTCTTCGTCGCGTGCAGCGGATCGGATCTCCATCCTGCGCCAGGCGGTGACGCCGACGGCGGCGGGACGGGCATATCGTTCGAAGC
>JAYTOQ010000589.1:0-3492 GCA_043747665.1 Polyangiaceae bacterium
AGAAAAGGATTGCTCACGTGTGGTCTCCCCCAGGAGCCACAGCCTATCGCGACGGGTGGGTCGACGTCCCGGCGATGCGCCTCGTTCCGGCGCCGCCGCGACGAGCACAAGCCAAGCGATCGCCGCGATGCGCTCGGGCTCACCTGCAATGCCGAGCATGAGGCCGTCGAGACCGATGACGAGCGCGCCCACGAGCCCCCGCCGGCCCCCCGCCGGCCCCCCGCACAGACGACGAACAGCATGGCTGCCCTCCTGCGGTCGGGAATGCGTGCATCCGGCATTCCACGCGGCGCCGCACGGAGCGGCGCCCACGGCGGCGCGGATCGTGAGTGACCTCGGCCGCGCCACGTCGGCGCGTTGCGAAAGGCGCGAACCTCGAGCATCGCGTTCGGCGAGCTTACGTGCGGCGTCGCGACGCGTGTCGGCGCGCGAGCGCGATGGACGCACACGCGAGGACGAGGAGGAGCGTGCTCGCAGCCGAGCCGTGACCGGGCGGGCGAGCCGACGTCGAGCAGCCGCCGTTGTCGACGGTCGCCGGGCCGGTCTGGATCGAATATGCCTTCGCGTAGCCCTGGATGAACGGGAGGTAGCGGTCGATGCGCATGTCGCGGCCGTACGTGGCGCAGCTCGAGTCGCCCGACGAGGTGAGCCCGATCACCGCCTCGTGGTCGCCGATTTTCGCGACCGCGGGGCCGCCGGAGTCGCCCACGCAAGTTTGTGCGGGCGCGGGGCGGAAGCGGAAGTCGTCGTTCGTGTACGAGGTGATGGCGGTGGTGCCGCTGCGCTTGCGGAGCTTGCCGGAGCCGTCGCCGGCCGTCGCGCCGAAGCCGATGAGACGGACCTCGAGCCCGACGTACGAGTCGTCGAACTCCTTCACGAAGATGTTGAGCGGCGCGACCGGCGCCGTGCTCGCGAGACCGAGGACCGCGATGTCGTTGACGAGCGTGTCCTCGTCGAAGTCGGGATGCGCGCGCGTGGTCGTCACGTCGATGAAGGTGCCCTTCTTCGAGGACGGGTCGGAGCCGAAGTACACCTGCTCCGGTGGGGTCGGGATCACGCAGTGGGCCGCAGTCGCTACGACGTTGTTCGTGAGGAGCACGCCGGTGCAGTAGACGCTTCCGTTCAGCAAGAGAGCGACGACCGCGGGGTCGGCGTTATCGTCGTCGCCGTGCACGATCGCTTGCTGCGACGTGCCGATGGGCTCGCCGCGCTCGCCGGTGTCCTGGCCGACCGGCGCCGCGCACGCCGCGCACGCGACGATCACGGCGAGGACGAGCATTTGCATTTCGCGGGACAACCAACGGGCTTTCATGAGGAGGTCCTGGCGGAGCGTACGAGGTGCACTCGTGCACCCCGCGTGCCGCGCCGGCCTATACGCAGCACCGCGAGATTTCCAAGAAATGCGCACGATCCGGATCACCCTTGCGCCACGCGCGCCGGGGAGCGGCCTTATCGGGGTGCGAATACGACCGCGGCGTACATCGGCAACACCGGCGCGATCGCGACGCGGTCGCCGCACGCGGGCTCTCCTCGACTCAGGCTCCGCCGCACAACGCGCACGGCGAGCGGCGCTCGTCGGCGGTCTTGCAGTCCTTGCATTCTACAAGGAATGCGTGGAAACCCGCATCCTCCGGGGCGGTCTGCGTTCGTGCCTTCGCGCCGCGCTTGCCCTCGTAGACGACCACAGCCGGCACGTACGCGTTCGCCGTGAGCAGCTCGCTGCCACAGCGGAGGCACGCGACGGGGAGCGGGAAGTCGTTCTCGGACTCGAGGGCGCGGGTCACGCCGCCCTCGGCCTCGCAGCGCGAGCAGGCGCTCGCCGTGTAGAGGTCCTTCTTGCATGCGTCGCACGCGATGCGGAACGTGCCGCGTACCAGCTCCTCGCCCTTGTACCCCCACGATGGCGCGCCGTAGGGCTCACCACCGAGGATCGGCAGACGCTGCGCGACGATCGACTCGACGACGAGCTTCTTCGTTCCGCACGCGGGGCACCCTGCATCGACGAGGGCGGTGAACGCTTCTTCGGACAGTGGCATGGCGGCCGGACCATGCCACAGTTCAGCGCTTCGCCGGCGGATCCTCGTGCACGATGATGCGCGTGCCGGAGCTCTCGTCGCGGCTGAACACGCCGTGCCAACCTTGGGGCAGCGGCGGATCGCTCCACGCGAAGAGCGTGCGCGCGTCCTCGGGGGCCATGTTCACGCAACCGTGGCTGCGCATCCGGCCGAAGGAGTCGTGCCAGAAGGCGGCGTGAAGCGCGTAGCTGCCCTGGAAGTACATCACCCACGGCACGTCCTCGATGGAGTACGGCCCGTCGGAGGCCACGTCGCCGTCCATGGTCGTCGTGACGTGCTTCTCGCGGATGCGGTAGCTGCCGGTCGGCGTCGGGAAGTCCTTCTCCTTGTCCTGGGGGTTGCGACGGCCGGAGGAGACGAGCGTCGCGAAGACCGGGCGTGTGCCCTCGAAGGCCACGAGCGCCTGCCGCGTCAGGTCGACGTCGATCCACTTGTCGCCGGCGCGAAGGTCGGCAGGGAACGCCGGATGCGCACGCGTCAGATCCATCAAGCGCACCCAGAAGCCCGCGGTCGTGCGGTGATACGTGACGCCGGACACGGTCGCCTCGCGCCCGTCCAGCATCACCGCGGTGCGCTTGGGGAGCTCGGCACCCCACGTGATCTTCTTGCCGTCGTCGCTCACCTCGAGCTTGCGCGCGAAGCCCACGCTGACGAACGCAACCGTGCCGGCGCCGGCGGCGCCTCCGCCGTCAACACCGTCCCTTCCGCCCCCACCTCCGTCAATGCCGTCGCCTCCGTCACTGCCGGTGTCTGCCGACGGGATCGCCTCGAACCAACTCCCGGAGTGCTTGGTCACGCCCGGCTGCACCATGATCCGCTCGAAGGGGACGGCGAACCCGAACGACGTGCGCCACCACTTCGCGCCGTTCGAGCTGAACGAGCGATCGAGCGCGAGATAGAAGCCGCGCGCCATCGTACGCACGAGGACGCCGCGACCCTTGAGCTGCTTCAACTTCGGGCGCCCGGCGTCGATGCCTGCATCGACGGGCCCGCTGCTGCGATGCGCGGGCGTCGCGGAAGGGCTCTCCTCGCCCTCGCCGGCGACCTCGGTTTTCTCCGTTTTCTCCGTTTTCTCGCTCTTCTCCGCGTCCCCCGCGGCGTCGTCGGCGCTGGGCTTGGGAGGCACCAGCCACGGCTCGTACTTTTTCCGCTCCTCGGTGGGGAGCACGCGGCGGTACAGCGGCGTGCCATCGGAGAGGTTCACGCCGTAGCGATACGGCATGCCTGCATCGTGGTCGGGCTGCTTCGGCGCGAGACGGATCTTCGGGCTGGTGAGCTCGGCGGTCAGGGCCTTGCCGCACACGTAGCCGCCGACCTCGAGCTCGAACCAGCCGTCCTTGCAGTCGTCGTTCACGGTCGGCCGATCGTACGCAGACGCGAGCGCGCCATGCCGCAAGTAGCCGATCCGCTTAGTGCC
>JAYTOQ010000590.1:0-5020 GCA_043747665.1 Polyangiaceae bacterium
TACGGCCTCGTTCACGGCGAGGACTCGCAGTTCGTGTGGGCGCACAACCCGTGGCTGGGCGGGCTGCCGGAGACCGCCCGCACTCCCGCGGTGTGGAACCTGATCGAGAAGGACCTCTTCGAGTCACCGTCGCTGATCGTGCTCGCGCCGCTGCGTTGTCTGGCGACGTGGATCTACCTCCCGCAGGGACTGTTCGGCATGGTGTGGCTCAACCCCGACGACCGCGCGCTCGAGAACGCGGCTGCCGTGAAGCAGTCGATGGCGGAGCACGGTTACCTCGGTCCGCTCTTCTTGTGGGTGCAGAAGCTCGGTGCCTATAGCCTGGTCAACGCCGTCGCGATGGCGGCCGGCGGCATCGCCTTCGTCGTGTGCCTCTTCCGCGCGGGGTGGCGGGCGTGGCGTGCGCGGCGCTCCGAAGCGCCTGCGTTCTTCGTGCCGATCCTGTTCGGCGTCCTCGCGAGCCTGCCGTTCCTTCCGCCCTGGATCACCGAGGGCGCGCAGATCCTCGCGAGCGTGTTCTTCTTCGTGGTGACCTTCGCGGTGACCTCGTTCTTGCCGCCGGTCGGCGAAGGCAGCGCCCATGGCGCCCATGACGACACCGCATGCGAGCCGGATGCAGCGCGGCGGCTCGGGCCGGTGGTCGTTGGCGTGTTGGGTTTGCTCGTGGCGAGCGCGAGGCTCTTTCCGGTGCGCGCGCCGGCGACGCCGTGCCGCGACGACGGATCGTTTCTGGCGGACGTCGATCGCTTCGGCACGGTGAGGTACGGGACCGATGCCTCGCGCCCGCGTCTTGCCGATGCCCGCGCCAACGTGGAGATGCTCGAGAAGAACAACCGCGACTTCGCCGCTGCCATCGCCGACACGCTCGGTGCTCCGCATCGCATCTACCCGGCGTACGACGCGTGCAGCAGCCGCATGCTTTACGTGGTCGAGGACGGCGACGACGTCAGGCCCGAACCCGGCGAGCGCTGGGTCTGGCTCCGCACCACGCCGATGGCGCAGCGGCCTCTCGAGCGCGTCGTTCCCTAGCGGGGGTCTCGGCGGGGGTCTCGGCGGGGGTCGCGAATTCCGACTCCCATATACCCCGTGGCCGTCGACGACGTATCGCGGAACGAAAAATCGCTGGGCACCGCGCCCGTCGCGAGCATGCGGAAGAACGCCGAGGAGAGCGCCGGACGCTGACCCCGGATCTCGCTCACCGCCAGCCCGCTCGCCGTGCACATGGCACGAACCTCGGCGGGGGTGCGAAAGAGCGAGTGAACGTGGAGGCGCGGTGGCGTGTTCTTGACGAACCATTCGACGCCTTTGATGACGACTAGCCACGACAGAAACGTCCGGTTGAACGTGTGGAAGAAGAACAGCCCCCCGGACGCGAGCACGCGAGCCGCCTCACCGATCACCGACGCTGGCGAGGTCACGTGCTCGAGAAAGTCCATGGCGCTGACCACGTCGAACGACCCATCGGGGTACGGCAGCCGGTAAGCATCGCCGACCTCGTAGCGGACGGAGCGCGTGGTGTCGTGACGCTCGGCGACCGCGAGGCTCGAGGCAGACGCGTCGAGGCCGGTCACGTCCATGCCCTCCGCGGCGAGGGCGTTGGCGAGAAAGCCCCCGCCGCATCCGACGTCCAGGACGCGCACCCGGCCGTCGCCCAGGCGCCCGCGGATGGTGTCGACGATCCACGGCGTCCGGTGCGCGGTCTCGGCACGCAGGAGCGCGATGGGGTCGTCTTGCGCTTCGTACCAGCGCTCGCCGAGCTCATCGTAGACCGCATTGTTCACCGGATTGTTGTCGAGGAGGTGCGGGGCCATGAGAGGTTCCAGTAGAGGGTTTGATAGAGGGCAAAGGCGCCGGTCATGATGAGCTGCGTCGTCACGATCGAGCCGGCGGGGACGCCGCGCAGCCAGCCCGGCGCGTCGCCCGGCGGGAGATGAAGCGCGGGCCACATCAAGCCGATGCTCGCGAGGCTCAAAGGATGAATGACGAAGAGCACCGAGTGCAGCCAGTGCTCACCTGCGCGGCACGATGACGCGTGAACGCCCTCATCCTTCGTGATGAAGATGCAGGAGAAGATGGCTAGCCCAACGTAAACGGTGATCGCGGTGCCCACGGGCGGGACGGCGACCACCCAGGCAATGCACGCAAAGACAGTCAGCGTGTCGAGCGGATGGCCGATTCGCTCCCACGCCCCGAGCCCGCGCCGCCGGTGGAAATAGAGCTCGTCGACGATCATGGCCAGGCCCTGGATCGCGAGGGGAAGCGTGAGCGGAAGCAGTGCGGTCACTGGCACTCTTCCTTCAGCAGGAGAGCGCCCGATACGGTCAAGCCGGGTCCGAACGCCAGCGTAGCGACCAGGGTTCCGTGCCGGATCGCGTCGTCTTCCGCGATCTGCCTCCAGACGTGGGGCAGCGTCGCGGACGACATGTTGCCGAAGCGAAGCAGCACGTCGCGGCTCGATGCGACCTGGCCATCCTGGAGATCGAGCGCGTGCTGGACGGCGTCGATGATGCGCGGGCCACCCGGATGCACGGCGAAGACGGCCGCAGACCCGTGCGCGCGCAGCGAGAGGCCCGCCTCCTCGAAGAGCGCCTCGACGAACGGACGCGCGTTCGCCGCGATCATCGCAGGCACCTCGCGCCCCAACGTCATGTGCATACCGTGGTCACCGGACGTCCAGGTCATCTCGTCGGTCGAGCCCGGCAAGATCTCCTCGCGCTGCGCGAGCACAGCGAGCGCGGAGCGGCGCACCGGGCCTCGCTCCACCGCGTATCGTACGTGGCCATCCGCGAAGAGGCTCTGCACGACCAGCTGCTCGATGTCGTGGTCGCACGGGTGCATGTGCAGCGAGCAGATCTCGGTGTGGACGATGTCTGCGCGCGCGGCGCCGCGCGCCGAGGCGAGTAGCCCGGCGGCGATGCGCACCGCGGGGAGCGCCGCGTAGCAACCCATGTGATAGGCGTGCGTCACGCGCGTCGAGTGACCCCAGCTCCGCTTCGCGACGAGTCGCTGCGCCGCGCTCGGCGACGCGTAGCCCGTGCACGTGACGTGAACGAGCTCGCGCGGCGCCTCCTCTTCCGCCTCGTACAGCCGCTCGAACGCGGCGAGCGCTATGCGCGCGAAGAGCGCAGTACGGGCGGCGGTCCCGGCGCCCTCGGGGTGGCGATGGACATCGTAGATGCGCATCTCGTCCCAGCTCTGATGACCGCAGTCGGGGACATCGTGGCCGCGGCTTGCAAGGACATCGGGGCCGCAGGCGACCCGACCGAGGACCTTGCGCAGACGATCGTGGAACTGCCCGGCGTCGTCGACGAAGCCTTCGCCGGTGCGCGTCTGCTCCGCGAGCGTGTGCGCGCGAGCAAGCCAGTCGAGCGTCGCTTCCTGGCTCGTCGCGAAGGCGGGTCGGGCGATCTCGAACCGCGATAGTCGAGGCGCGTCCTCGGGAGACGTCAGTGACATGGCGTGGGCGCGTGAGCACGAGCCGTGCCGCGCGGAAACGTGCGTCGCGTTGCGACTCGTTCGTCGACGGCGCGCCATAACGCCCCAACTACGCGAGCGTAGGACCGTTCTGCCACGGGTCTCGGCGTGCGAGGGCGTGCGGCGATCGCAGAGGATTGTCACCGGCGCGGACGTTGCTTGCGCGGCCGCACGATGACCGAACCGCTCGCCATGCACCAATTGCGGATCGCGGGAGTGAAGCCGGTGGCGCCTGCGGCGTCCTCGATTGGCCTTGCGTGGGCGCATGCGAAGAACTTCGTCGTCCACCTACGGTTGCCGTTCCAACTCACGCTCGCTCCGTTCATGCTGTGGGGAGCGGCGATCTCTCACGCGCGGCTCGACGCGCACTTCGCCCTGGCTTTCGTCACTCTTCAGGTCTGTTTCTACGGAGGAACGACGGCCTTCAACTCGCATTACGACAAGGACGAAGGGCCGGTGGGCGGCATCGAGGCGCCTCCGCCGCCGGGTCCGTGGCTGTTGCCGGGCAGCGTCATCTTGCAGATGCTCGGGTTGGGGCTTGCCGCAGTCGTCGGACTGCGCTTCTTCGTCGCGTGTCTCGTCTACGCAGTGCTCGGGGTGCTCTACTCGCATCCATCGACACGGTTGAAGGCTCGCCCGTTCGGAAGCTGGGCGGTGGTGATGGTCGGACAGGGAGCACTCGGCGCGCTCGCCGGCTTCCTCGCGACCGGCGCGTCGCACCTGACGGCCGAGGCAGCGTGGGGTCTCGCTGGCGCAGCGATCCTCGTCGGCGCCCTCTACCCGCTGACGCAACTCTTCCAGACCGAGGAGGACGGCGCACGTGGCGACCGCACCGCAGCGATGGTGCTGGGGCGCCAGGGGACGTGCCTCGCTTCGATCGCGCTCTCCGTAGCTGGCGCGGCGTGCATGGCGCTGTCGGCGCGCTCCGGCGGGCGCCCCGTCGACGCGGTCCTCCTCGGGCTCGCCTGTCTGCCCATGATCGCCGGTGCGATCTGGGCCTGCCGTCCGCTCGATGTGCGGGCCATGTTCCGGCGCGTGACCGTGGTGCAGGTCGGAGCCGGCGCCGGCTTCGGGCTGTACACCCTGCTCCGACTCCTGAGCAAATGAGAATGAGCGCACGCCTTGGTGCTCGACCGTAGTGCTCTCTTCCAAACCGACCTCGGAGCTCTCCCATGTTCAACGTCAGCGCCAAGCCGATGCCCGATATCGTGAGCACGCTCGCGGCATCGTTATGCTTTCGCACCTGGACGACGATCCTGGTGAGGACGCTGTTCATAGATGACCTTCGGGAACGTGGTCCGTGGTTGGTCCTCGCTCCACCCGACGAAGCGTTCGCACGTCTTCCCGCGGGGATGCTCGAGAGTCTCTTTCGGCCATCTGCGATCGATGACCTGGTCGACCTTGCGGAGCGCCACATCGTGCGGTCGCCGTCCGCCCGCGACAGCTCGCTTTTGTCGCGCAAGCTCGCGTTCGTCGGGGCCGGGCGAGCAACCGTCCTCGCGCGACGAGCGTGCAGTAACGGTCTTATCGTCAGCGTCGATCGGGT
>JAYTOQ010000591.1:0-7096 GCA_043747665.1 Polyangiaceae bacterium
CGCGACACCATCGCGCAGGCCGCCGACTTCCTCATCCGCCGCGAGGACATCGACACCGTCGTCGTCTACGGCATCGTCGGCGATCGCTTCATCGAGGGCTCTCTCCGCACCCATTCGCCGAGCGTCGATCCCGCGGTCTGGCTCGAGCAGGCCTTCGGTCACGACGAGCGCGGCAAGGCCTACGGCGGCGGACGTCGCGACAAGGGCGGCTTCCGCATCCCGATCGGCTTTCTCGGCCGCGCCACCGATCGCGCGCAGCTGTGGGCGCTCGTCGAGCACGCGGCCCGTCAGGCGCTGCTGAAGCAGCTCGGCGAAGAGAACTCGCCCAACATCGCGGCGATGTCGTCGCTCCAGGCAACGCCTGCCGCCAGCTCGTGATCGCGTGACCTCGACGCCTCCCCGACCCGCACGCGCCTGAAGCCGGACGGCTGAGCATGCGCATCGCGTTCGTGGGGCTGCCGCTCGCGGCGCTGCTGCTGCACGCGGACGGTCACGAGATCGTCTGGGCGGGCGTCTGCCGGCGCGATGCGCTGGGCACGCGTCGGCTGCGCCGCGCCATCGGACGGGACAACGTCTCGATGATGCCCGACCTCGATTGCCTGGCCGCGTCGGTCGCTGCGCGAAGGCCGGAGCTCGTCGTGAGCTGGTTCTGGACGCGCAAGGTGCCCGCGTCGTTCCGCGCCATCGCGCCCCTCGGCGCGATCGGCGTGCATCCGTCGCTCTTGCCGCGCCATCGCGGTCCCGACCCTTATTTCTGGGCGATCGATGCAGGCGATACCGTGACCGGCGTGACCGCGCATCAGCTCGACGATGCCTACGACACGGGCGCGATCCTCGCTCGGCGCGAGCTCGCGATCGATCCGTCGTGGACCGCGTGGAGGCTCGCCAAGAGGCTGGATCGCCCATCGCTCGCGCTGTTGCGTGAGACGGTGCGCGCGTACGCCGAGGGCAGGCCCCCGAAGCCGCTTCCCCAGGACGACGCGCTCGCGACCGACGCCCCGCAGCCGACCGACGACGACCTCGAGATCCGCTGGACCGAGGACGCCGCCCGCATCGAGCGTCGCGTTCGGGCGGCGAGCCCGTGGCCCGGCGCGTTCACCGCCATCGGCGACGTCGCGCTCACGCTGACGCGCGTGCGCGCCACGACGAGGTTCCCGAAGCTGATCGCCGCGCTCGAGCCGGGCGAGGCGATCGTGCGCGACGACGGCATCGCGATGGTCCGCGCGCGCGACACCGGCGTCGAGCTGCTCGGCGGGCGCGCTGACGACGACGAGCGCGAGCTGGACGCGCCCGCGCTCGCCGCGCTCATTCGCTGATTCGCGTTCGCGTCACTGGCACTGGCCACCAACGCACGTGGTCGCGCCGGGACACTGCGCGTTCGTGCGGCAGCCCGCGACGCAGTGAGCGTCCTGGCAGATCTGACCGGAGCCGTCGTTACCGAGATTGCACGCGCCATCGCCGGAGCACGAAGGACCAGGCGCAGAGTCGGGCGTCGGCGTCCCGGGATCGGCGGGCGGATCGGTGGTCGGAGCCTGCGTGGGTGCGGATGGCGGCGGCGCCGAGGCGTCGCACGGCCCGAGCGGCAGCGACGTCTTCACCGCCGTCACCTCAAACCTGCCAGGGTTCTTCCGGAGGTCGCTCCAGCCGATCGAGTCCGCGCCGGGGAAGAGCTTCTGCACGGTCGCCGGAGACGCATCCAGGATCGGCGTGCCGGCCTTCGTCTCGACCCACGTGGCCGGACCGGCGTCCTCGGTGGACACGACCACACACTTGCCCGAGCTCGTCGTCAGCTTCAGATGTACTTTGCACCCATACCGCTGGCTCGACGCCACGTAGTAGGGGTTCGAGGTCTGCGCGGCATGGGACGAGAGCCCGCACGCCATCTTCTGGAAGTCGCCGGCGCCTCCGAACATCGTGATGCCGTAATGGTCGTGGATGCGCGACGAGAGGGCCGAGTCCGCCGAGCCCTGGGCCTCGTCGGTGGCCGGGTCGGACGCGCAGTGCGTCAGCAGCCCGAAGGCGACCAACGTGAGAGTCGTCGTGAGCTTGCGAATCATGGGCCTTCTCCGGATGGTCGCCGACCACCGCCCTTCCCCTCAAGCAACCCCCGTTCCGCCGCCTCCCCACGAGGAAAGTATCGTAGTTACGAATACTTGATTGATGTGCCGAAAGCTCGCAGGACATCCGGCATGGTAAGCGCTTCGTCCACCTTGGATCCTCCTCATGCCCACCCCACCATGCCGTACGCGGTTCCAATGCCAGGTGTGCTTCGCCTACGCTTCGGCCTTCTCCCGGCACGAACGATCCGAGGACCACGGTGAACGATCCCATCTCGACGTCGAAGAGCGCGCGCGAATCTCTCGCCCGTGGTCTCAATGCTCTACAGGCCGATCCGACGGTGCCTCCCCAGCTTGCGGAGCTCGCTGCTCCGATCGCACAGGCGATGGGCGCGCTCCACCAGATCGAGCGCACGCAGCAGCTTGCGCCTCACGCCGACGTGGCGCTCAACCACGTGCGTGGCGCGCTCGCGCAGCTCCAGGCGCAGAATGCAAATCATCCCGCGGTGAACCAAGCGCTCGAGGCGGTGGCCTCGTCGCTCAGCCTCGTGCACGCGCTCACGCGGATGAGCGCCGGCCCGGCCGCAGCGCAACAGCCGCCGCAGCCGCAGCAGCCGCCGCAGCCGCAGCCGCAAGCGGCGCCTCCCCCGCAGCAACAGCCGCCGGTCCGTACGCAGGCGATGCAGCAGAAGCCGGTGCCGGCGCCGCAACCCCAGGCCGCGCCGCAGCAGGGTTACGCGAACGCGCCGCCCAACGCGCCACCCAACGCGCCACCCAACGCGCAGCCGCGCATGTCGAACCCGCAGCCGTCCTTCCCGCAGGGCGCGCCCTCCGCCGGTCAAGGTGGAATGGTCGCGCGCGATCCGTTCGCGCCCCCGGTCGCGCAGCAGGGATCGCCAGGGGGACATGGCGCGCCCCTCGCCGCGGCCATGCACGCGCAGCCCGGCGCGGCCGGCTCCGCATCACCGAGCATGCCGGTGCCGGCGCCGCCTGCGGGCAACCTCCAGCTCGTCAACGCCGACCTCGGCGCGCACAGCCCGACCAATTTCTACAAGGGCCTCGCCGGCAACGACATCATCGATCACGGCGGCCTCTTCGTATCCACGTACGTGCTCCCGAAGATGGGCGCGCCGGTGCGCCTCAAGGTGTCGCTCCCGGGCGGCTACGAGTTCGAGGCCAACGCCGTCGTCAAGTGGACGCGCGAGGACGGCGGCGACGACGCGCCCCCGGGGTTCGGCGCCCAGTTCACACAGATCACGCCGGAGGCACGGCAGCTCGTCTATCGCTACGTCCGCAATCGCGAGCCGATCTTCCACGACGACTTCTAGCCCGTCGTCTTCTGTAGTCGACTCGCTCGCCTCTCGCGGTAGTCTGCTCGGCCGTCATGTCCCTGTACGAGCGCCTCTTCCCGCGCTTCCGTCCGAAGCGCGAGCTCAGGCCCCAGGGCAGCGGAGACGGCTGGGGCGCGCGCATCACGTGGCTCGGCACCGCCGGCTTCATCATCGAGAGCGCGGAGACGACGCTGCTCGTCGATCCCTTCGTGACGCGGCCGGGCCTGTCGCGCATCACGCGGCGCATGATCCCCGACGACCTCGCGATCGCGCGTCACGTCCCGCGCCGGGTCGACGCCGTCCTCTGCGGTCACAGCCACTACGACCACGTCGCCGATGCGCCGCGCATCGCTCGCCATACGAAGGCGAAGCTCGTCGGCTCGCCGTCGACGTGCGCGTGGGGTCGCGCCGAAGGGCTCCCCGAGATCCAGCTCGTGCAGATCCCCGCGAACGGCGCCGTCGTTCGCTTCGGTGACATCGAGGTGCGTTACGTCCCGAGCCGCCACGGCAAGATCGCCTTCAACCGCGTGCCGCTCGTGGGCGAGGTCCGCACCACGCCGACCGGGCCGGGACGCCTCTGGCACTACCGCATGGGCGGCGCGTTCGGGCTGCTCATCAAGGCGCCCGGCGTCACCATCTATCACAACGGCAGCGCTGACCTCATCGACGCCGAGCTCGATGGCGAGCACGCCGACGTCCTCCTCGCCTGCCTCGCCGGACGCAAGGGCACCGAGAACTACGTGGCGCGCCTCGTGAGCGCGCTCGGCCCCAAGCTGGTCGTGCCGACCCATCACGACGCGTTCTTCGCGCCGCTCGAGGACGGCCTCCACCTCCTGCCCGGCATCGACGTCGAGGGTTTCGTGTCCGAGGTCTTCCTGCGCGCGCCCGGCGCGAGCGTCATCACGCCGGACTACGAGGAGCCCATCTGCGTGCCGCCGAACGACGCGCGCGGAGCGGTGCTCGCCGCGAGCTGAGAGGATGCGCCGGCTCTCCGTCGCGCTCGCCGCGCTGCTGGTTATGGCGTTTGTGCTCCTCGGGGCGCCGCCGACGGCGCGCGCCGAGAGCGACCCCGCGCTGCGCTGGTACTCGATCACCACGCCGCACTTTCGCGTCACGTATCACTCGGGGCTCGAGCAGATCGCGCAGCACGTCGCGAACGTCGCCGAGAGCATCCACACGAACATGAGCAGCGCCGTGGGGTGGGCGCCCGGAGAGCTGACCGAGATCTCGCTTTCCGACGTCAATGAGAGCGCCAACGGCTCGGCCGGAGCGCTGCCTTACAACGCCATCCGGCTCCTCGTGACCGCGCCCGAGGACATGTCACCGCTGGGCGACGTCGACGACTGGTACCTCGAGCTGGTCACGCACGAGTACACCCATATCCTCCATACCGATCACATCCGCGGCCTGCCCGCGCTCGTGAACGCGGTCCTCGGCAAAACACTAGCGCCCAATCAAGTGCAGCCGCGTTGGATCCTCGAGGGTCTCGGCGTCTACGAGGAGAGCGCGCGCACGAGCGCCGGCCGTATCCGCAGCGCGCAGTGGGACATGTGGATGCGCGCAGACGTCCTCGAGGACAACGTCGCGACCATCGACCAGCTCGCGAACGTCGTGCGGCGGTGGCCGCAAGGCAACCTCTACTACCTCTACGGCTCGTACTTCACGAAGTGGATCGCAGAGACCTACGGCGAAGAAGCGCTGCGCAAGATGGCCGAAGACTACGCCAAGCAGCTGATCCCGTGGGGGTTCAACCGATCGATCCGGCGCGCCACCGGCAGCACTTTCGTCGAGATGTACCCGCGCTGGATCGCCAGCATGAAGAAGCAATACGAGGCGCAGGCGACCGGGGTGCGCGCGCAGGGGCTGCGCGAGGGCACACGCCTCACGCACCACGGTCAGATCGCGCGCTATCCGCGGTGGATCCCGCAGAACGCGTGGCCGGACTATGCCGGCGGCCTCCTCTACCACCGCGAGGACCAGCACGACCGGGCCGGCCTGTGGGCGCTGCCGGTAAAGCGCAACGCGAGCGGCGCGGTCATCGAGACGAAGAAGAGCGAGAACGACAGCGAGAACATCGCGAGGACACCCGGCGAGTCGGTGTCGAGCTTCACCCCCGACGGCGGGGTCGTGTTCGGCGCGCAGGAGTACTTCAAGAACGTCTACCTGTTCGGCGATCTCGAGCGAATGGAGCCCGGGAAGAAGAGCTCGTTCGGCCTGCCGGACGGCGGTCGCAGGCGCGTGACGGAGGGCATGCGGGCCGCCGATCCCTCCGTCTCCCCCGATGGCCGGCGCGTGGTCTACACCATCAACAGCCACGGCACGCGCTCGCTGCACATCGCCGACCTCACCGACGAGGGGCTGGAGAACCAGCGCGAGCTCGTACCGACGACCTTCATGGAGCAGTCGTTCACGCCGCGCTGGTCGCCGGACGGAACGCACGTCGCGTACAGCGTCTGGAAGCGCGGCGGCTATCGCGACATCCGCTACGTCGACGTGCGCGACGGCACGTACCGCGATCTCACGAACGATCGCGCGGTCGACGGCGCGCCGAGCTTCTCTGCAGACGGGCGTCTCCTCTACTTCCACTCCGATCGCACCGGCATCTCGAACATCTACGCTCTCGAGCTCGACGGCGGACGGCTGCGGCAGGTCACCAGCGTCTTGACCGGCGCGTACATGGCCGAGCCGTCGCCGGACGGAAGGACGCTGGCGTACGTCGGCTACACGAAGGCCGGCTTCGATCTCTTCGCGCTCGCGATCGACGAGAGCACGTGGACCGACGCGGCGCCCTACGTCGACGAACGTCCCACGCCGGCGGTCGTCCCCCAGAAGCACTGGGACGTGAAGCCGTACAGCCCGTGGCCGACGCTGGTCCCGCGCCGCTACGGTGTGGCGATCACCGAGGGCGCGTTCGGTCGGGTGGTATCCATGACCGCTTCGCAGGCCGACCTCACCGGCTTTCACATCGTGACGGCGACGTCGGTGACCGAGCTCGAGAAGCCCGAGCTCCAGGGCGCTCTCGCGTACACGTATGCGCGGCTCCCGTTCGACGTGGGCTTCAGCGCCTTTCGCACCATCGCGCCGCGCGGCGGCTACCAGCTCGGCAACAACTTCCGTCCCACCATCGTCCAGGAGACGACCGGCTTCGCTTCGAGCATCGTCTATAGCAAGCCGGATGCGACCGGCTCGAGCTCCTACGTGATCACGCAGAGCGTCTCGCGCATAGGCGCGCAGATCCCCGTCCCCATCGACAAGCTCGATCCGTACGAGACGCCGTCGATACCGCCGCGCGGCATGGCGAGCGCGCTGCACCTCGCGTACTCGTACACGAACGCCGAGCGCTATCTCTGGAGCGTCGGTCCCGAGCGCGGCCACTCCCTCAGCCTTTCGTTCGATCTCACCGATCCGCGTCTCGGCAGCGACTTTTCCGGCTTCGTCACCAACGGCGACCTCACGTTCTACTACCTGATGCCCTGGCTTCGGCATCACTCGCTGGCACTGCACGCGGGCGCGGGAACGAGCGGCGGGTCGTTCCCGGGACGCGGCGCGTTCTTTGTGGGCAGCTTCGTCGACCTCCCCATCGTCGACACTGTCCGCAACATCCTCATCCAGGGCGGCATCACGCTGCGCGGCTATCCGTCGGTCATCGAGGCCGGCCGCAGCTACGCGCTCGGAAACGTCGAGTACCGCTTTCCGATCGTGAACGTC
>JAYTOQ010000592.1:0-1550 GCA_043747665.1 Polyangiaceae bacterium
CTGCGGCCGCCGCCGCCGCCGCTCCTGCGGCCGCCGCCGCCCCCGTCCCCGACGCCGAGAAGAAGGGCTGAGAGCCTGAACCGGCGGGGCGCGCCCGCGCTCGCTCTGCCGTTTCTGTTCGCGCCGTTCTTGTTCGGAGCGTTTGCGCTCCGCCTCGCGGTCGCTCCTCTCGGGGATGCGATCGCGACGGCGGTCGTGCGCGCTGCGCCCGAGCTGACGCCGCGAGCTCCGTCCGCGCCGGACGTCGCGCTGCTGCCGCCTGCGCCGTTGCCTCCGCCCGCCGCGGACATCGACGACGCGCCGCCGCCCGCGACCGTGCTGCCGCGTCGCATCGCCTCGCGCTCGCTCGCTCCTCGTCGCGAGAACGTCGACGAGGCCAGGGACGGCGGCACGGGCAGTAGCGCCAGCGCCGATGGGGGTCGCGCGCCGGCGGCGACCGATGCGCCGAAGTCCACCATCGTCGTCCCGGCGGCAGTCGTCACGCGTGCCCTCGAGCGACGCGACGTCGGAGCCACCAGCGTCACGACCGCCGACGGCGCGCCGCTCGGAGCGCGCCTCGCGGGCGTCGGCAAGTACAAGACCGGCCTTCGCGATGGCGACGTCGTGGTCACCGTCGCCGGGACCCGCACGCCCACCGTCGAGGCCATGATCTCCGCGGCCATGGCGGTGGCGACCAGCGGCGCGACCCGTATTTCCGGGCGGATCATGCGCGGCGACGCGACCTACGCCGTGGTCTTGGAGCTCCCCAAGCAGTAGCGGCGACTGCCTTCCGCTTGTGGTTACCTGGTAGCTTCTGCGCATGAAGCTCGCTGCTGCTCTGGTCGTCGGGACGACGCTTTTTCTCGGCGCCACGTCCGCCGAAGCCGCTCTCACGTCGAGCGAGAAAGGGCAGATCCGCGACTTCGTCGCGAGTGCCCGCACCGAGAACGCGGTCCGCGTCCGCTCGCTCGTCGCGCGCACCGACCTCACCGTCGACGAGTCGATCGCCGCGCTCTCCGAGGCGGTCACGCCGGTGCCCTTCACCGACCAGCGCGCCATCTTCCTCCGCGAGCTCACGTTCGGCGTGTCGAGCGGCTCCTCGCGCCCGCTGCTCGCGCAGGCCGTGACGCACGCGATGCTCGCGCGCGCAGACGCGGTCTTCCAGAAGTACGTGGGTGGCCTCGATCACGAGCCGCGCGCCATCAGTGAGCTCGTCGCCATCTACGCGTTCCTCGACGGGACGATCGCGAATGCCGGTCGACCGACGCTCGCCGCGCACGACGCCAGCGCCGGGATCTCCGCCGCTGCGTACGAGCTGTGCTCGAAGGAGCTGCGCGATCACGTCGACCACAACGCGCGCTGGTTGAAGGGCGACGGCGCCGTCGGCGAGAGCCTGGGACGAGTGCGCGCGCAGGCGCAGGCCACGCTCGTCGACATGCTCCCCGATGGGCTCACGCGCCGTGTCGATGCCTCCGATCGTCTTGGCCTGAAGGGCGCGCGACGGCAGATGCTGACCGAGTGGGGCATCCTCCTGCAGGACGCGGGCAAGCTCGATGATGCCAAGGCCGTCA
>JAYTOQ010000593.1:0-1933 GCA_043747665.1 Polyangiaceae bacterium
CCATCATCGGGGCGCGGCACTCATCGTGCAAGCCTCTTCGACGGCCTGCACAACTAGTGCACCCGCCCTCACCTCGAGGCCTCACCTGGATACTGGCGCGTAGAGCGATACCCCGCGCACGTTGGCGTCGACGCTCAACGGCACCTTGATCGAGGGTAGAGCGCGCTGCTCGCAGTCGGTCCGCTCGCAGAGGCGACACGTCACACCGACCGGGATACAGGTGTCTGGATTTGCGAGGTCGATGCCGTCCGAATAGACGAGGTCCTTCGCGAAGGGCACCTGACAGCCGAGGCCGATGGCCTGGACCGGGTGTTGCGAATGGTACCCGCCGGAGTCCTTCTGGATGGTCCGAGCGAGGCAGAAGTACATGAGCCCGTCCGGCATGCGCGAGACCTGGATACGGATCATGCCGGGGGTCAGGAATGCGCTGAACACGTTCCAGCGCGGACAGGCCCCGCTGAAGCGCGCGAAGCGTATGCCGGAGGCGCTGAAGCGCTTCGAGATGTTACCGGCCACGTCGATGCGGATCATGTGGAAGGGCACCCCCTCCGCGCCCGGTCTCCGCAGCGTGGTCAGCCGATGGCAGACCTGCTCGAAGCCCACCTTGAAGCGGCGCCCGAGGACGTCGATGTCGTAGCGCTCGTCCTTCGCGGCCTGGATGAAGTTGCCGTACGGCATGAGCACGGCGCCCGCAAAGTAGTTGGCGAGGCTCACCTTGGAGAGCGCGCGCGACTCGTCGGTCGTCAGGCGCGGGTCCTGCGCGATCCGATCCATGAGCGCGCCGTGCGCGATGAGCCCGATCTGGTGCGCGAGCTGAAACGTGCGGCTGCGCGTGGGCAGCAGCTCGGAGAGCACCAGCAGCTTCCGCTCGGGATCGAAGCGCCGCAGGACGCCGCGCTCCGAGCCCCACCGCGCGACCTGGACCTGAACGCCGAGGTGCTGCTCCACGTAACGTACGAGGCCGGGATAGAGGTCCTCGCTCGTCAGCTTGGCCTTCACGGCGAGCTCCTCGGCGGCGGTCTCGAGCTCGGGGAAGTGGTTCGAATGGCGCTGGACCATGTCGCCCACCTCCTCGCTGGGGAGATAACTGCGACCTTTGCCGGTCATCTCCTCGCCGTCGGTGAGGCGCGACGACAGATCGTCGGCGCTCGACCGCGCGGCCTGGTAGGCGCGATACAGCGAGAGCACCGCACGTGCGGCAACGGGGCTCGCTGAGGCCATCTCCCGCACGTCGACCGAGGTGAGGTCGCGCTCCTCGAACATGGGATCCGCGAACGCCTCGGTGAGGTCGGCGACGAGCCGCGTGTCCTCGTCGGTCGCAAACGAGTGCACGTCCACGCTGAACAGCTGCGCCAGACGGATGAGGAGGCTCGCCGGCAGTGGCCGCCGGTTGTTCTCGATGAGATTGAGATAGCTCGGCGAGATCCCGAGCTTCTCCGCGAGCTGCACCTGGTTCAGGCTCTCGCGACGGCGGATCGCGCGGACCTTGGCGCCGTACCGAGGCGAGTCCGACGTGTTTTGACGCAGAGCCATGACCGCACCCCGTGTGGCGTTTCAGTACCGAGCCGGCGCGTGACCTATGACAACATTTACAGCATTACAATGTGTCATTGACAAGTCTGGACCCGGCTTTCTCCGTCGTGTGAAGAGTCATGTTGACTGATGACGCGGTAGCCCACAAGGTGAATGCTGCAATGCATCAGAGCCCCTCTGTCGACCCCGGAAACGCCGGGAACACGGTCCTCGTGGAGAACGCGCGGACGGGGCCGAGCGAGGCCCTCATCCTGTCGACGGAGGCCCTCGAGTTCGTCGCCGATCTCGTCCGCACCTTCCGACCGCGCCTTCGGGAGCTGCTTGCGAGGCGCGTCGAACGGCAGAAGAAGATCGATGCGAGCGGCGCCGCCGAGTTCGACTTTCTCCGCGAGACGGCCGA
>JAYTOQ010000594.1:0-1698 GCA_043747665.1 Polyangiaceae bacterium
CCGGTGCTGGTCTACCTCCACGGCGGCTTCGCCTTCGACAGCGACGACTTCGACGTTGCGCGTCCGTTCCTGCAAGCGGGGTTCGCCGTCCTCACGCCCACCAGCCGCGGCGAGAACGGAAACGAAGGGGCGTTCGAGCTGATGCTCGGAGAGGTCGACGATGCCCTCGCCGCCGTCGCGTGGGTCGCCGAGCAGCCGCGCATCGACAGGAGCCGCATCTACGTATTCGGTCACAGCAGCGGCGGAGCGCTCTCTGCCCTCCTCAGCCTGCGCGGCGACGCGCGCATCCGGGCGACCGGCAGCGCCGCGGGTTTGTACCCGGCCGAGCAGTTCCAGGAGTGGGCTCGCGAGGGCATCGTTCCGTTCGATCCCACGGTGGTACGCGAATGCGAGGCACGCGTCGTCCTTCCACGCGTGGACCGCGTGAAGACGCGGCACATCGCCTACGTCGCGTCGGAGGAAGGCTGGACTCGTGCTCGATCGCGCCAGACGATGGCGCCGGCCGTCGCAGAATCGGCGCCGTTCTCGGTGGTGGTTCTACCGGGATCCCATGAAGGGATCCTGCCGGCGGCCCTCGACGAGTTCCGTCGCGCCATCGCCGACTGACCGTTCAGCCGCCGTTGATCGACTCGCAGACGGCCGAGTCCTTGCCGACGAACTTGCCGTCGCGCGCCTGGACCTCGCAGTAGCCGCCGGTTCGGATCTGGTCGACGTACTGGACGACTGCCGCGTTCGACCACTCGCGAGCGCCGTCGAAGCGCGCGCGGATGACGCCGCTCTTGTCGATGATCCACGTCTCCGGATAGAGCGTCGTGCCGAACTTGCCGGTGACGTTCTTCGCGTCGGGATCGATGAGCACGGGAAACGGCGGCTCGCCCTTGAGGACCGCCTTCAAGACGTCGGTCGCCTCTTGCGCGGTGTCGTCGGTCGACACGGTGACGAGGGCGACGTCGCCACGAGACGCGAGGATGCGCGCGAGGTCGGCGATCTCGGGCATCTCCTCCATGCAAGGGGCGCACGTGCGCGTCCAGAAATTGAGGACCACGACCTTGCCGCGGTAGCTGTCGAGCGTGACCTCGTGGCCCTTGACGTCCTTCAGCTTGAAGTTCGGCGCCTTCTTCTCGAAGCCGGCGTAGTTCGGGCGAAGGAGACAGGTGGCGCTACAGCGACGGCGCGATTCGCCCTCCTTCGCGACGGACACGAACGCGTACACGCTGACGGCGGCAGCGAGCACGAATGCGAGGTGCGCCAGAGGGGCGAAAGGGCTCTTCTGCTCGCGATCGCTCACGGTGCTCACGCGACGGAGTGTCTCACAGATCGCAGGTCGAGGGGCAGCGCCCGAGGGCTGTGATCGGGTGTCCGGGCTACTACGAGGCCTGGCGCCGTGCTATTTCCGCGGGCCTTCATGTCAGAGACCACCGATCGTAGCGGGCAGCCATCCACGCCATCCACGCGAGGCGCGCTCGCCAAGGCCGTGCTCGTGGCCGTCCACCTTCCCGATGCCGACGACCTCGAGTTCCGCTCGAGCGTCGAGGAGCTGGAGCGTCTCGTGTCGACGCTCGGCTATCGCACCATCGCGAAGGTCACGCAGGCGCGCACGCATCTCGAGGCGGGCGCCGTGATCGGCGAGGGCAAGCTGAAGGAGCTGGGCGAGCTCACCGGCGGTGACGGGCACATCGGTTCGACGGCGCCGAAGAA
>JAYTOQ010000595.1:0-1940 GCA_043747665.1 Polyangiaceae bacterium
ACCCCCTCTCCAAATAAGGCGGGTCACTGCGACTACGGCGCGGCGCTCGGCACCGGGGCGCCGGGGCGGCGCAGCACGGTCGGCGACCCTGCATCGGCGCTGCGCCCTCCGTCGACCGCGCCGGCATCCGAGGCCTTGGCGCCGCCGTCCCCGAGAGCCAGGCCACCATCCGCGCCTGCCGCGGCTTCGGCAGCGATCGACTCCTTCGTCGCCCACGTCACCTTGCCGAAGCGCGTCGCGCGGTGAAAATTCCCCTGCCCGAGGATCGGAGACCACGCGGTGCCGCCGTTGTTCTCCATCGCGTAGAAGTTCATGCGCCACGTGTCGCCGGGCTTCGGCGGCAACGTCTTCGCGCCCTTCGCGAACGAGGTCCACGGGATGGCGGCCTCGACCGTGTAGCCCTCGTCCTTGTCGCCGGGCTTGTCGATGGTGCCGCGCACGACGACCGCGGTCCTCATCTTGGGCTCCCAGTCCTCGTGACCGAACGGTCCCTGCGGCTCGGTCTTCGGCAGGTTGTAGCCGTCGAACTGGCTCTTGAAGACCTTGTTCGCCGGGTTGATCTGCAGCTCGTAGTAGTTGACGTTGTCGCCGTCACCGTCGGGATCGATCATGATCTCCGCTGTGTCGTGGTTCCACGTCATCGGCTGTCCGGTGACGGTCCAGTCCTTCGGCTGCGAGCCCTTGTCGGTGAAGTACCCGAGCACGTCGGCGTCCTTCACTTCGATGAGCACATACATGTTCGTATCGTCCCACGCGATCTTCGCGGAGCCGGTGACGGGATACGAGGCGGCGTTACGCCCCGATCCCACGTCGACAAAAGGGCCGGTGCTTGCTGCTGCCCCCCATGCCGCGTCGTCGCTCTTGCCGTCGATCACGATCTTCTCGTTCGCGCCGAGCTTCACGGGAGAGAGCCGAGGGATGGTGTCGGCCGCGCCGGTCTTGCCTTCGGTCTTCTTCGGCGGGACGCCGGTCTTCACCTTGGCGATGATGGCGCGGTTGTCGCCGTCGTTCGGGCCGCTGATGATGCGGAGGCGCGCGTCGCCCTTCCAGATGCCGACGTAGAACATCGTGTCCGGACCACGGAGGTCGGCCGGCATCGTGAACGACTGCTCGTCGGCGTAGATCTTCCCGCGCTCCCAGCGATCGGGTCCGAGCACCTGGTGGTTGCCCTTCAGCTCGCGGAGCGGGCCGTTGCCATCGAGGTTCTCGGGCTTCTCGTAGCCTTCGTGCTGGACGTGCGTGAAGAGCTGCCAGCCCTCCTCGACGGGATCATCGCAACGCCAGTACGTGGTGACGGTCACCTTCGTACCGGCGGGCGCGAGCTCGGGGGCGACCTTGTAGCCGACGACGTGGACCTTGTTCTCGAAGTTGATGTCGACCTTCTTGGCGTCGGCCGGCACCGCTTCGAGGATCTGGGCCTTCAGCCGATCCTTGTCCTCCGCGCTGATCTGCTGCTTGCCGCCCACGCAGGCAGGCGCGAACGCAAGCGCGCCCGCCATGCCCGCCATGCCTGCGCGGAGGGCGAAGGTGAGAGCGAAAGATCCAAAGCTTCGCATGGGGTTCGGTCTATCCGCCTCCCCCGCCGAAGGCAAGCGAAGGGACGCGTCTACTCGCAGCCGAAGGACAGGTTGCCGTTGTCCTGGTTGCACTTCGTCGAGACGAGGCCGCTGGTCGGGCAGCCCGAGTTCATCCCCATGCAGCTACAGAGACCGGCGGCGTCCTTCGACGCGCACGCGGCCGGGATCTTCTTGCACGAGCTGGGCGTCCACGCCTTCGCGCTCGAGTCGTAGGTGAGCGAGCAGTACTCGGCGGCTGCACAGGTGGCCGTGCCGCACATCGCGCCGGTTGGCGTGCCGCTGGTTCCGCCGCTCGTCGCGCCGCTCGTTCCGCCGCTGGTGCTGGCGCTGCCGGGGCACAGCGCTGCGAAGCTCATGGCGCCC
>JAYTOQ010000596.1:0-1711 GCA_043747665.1 Polyangiaceae bacterium
AGATCGCTGTGTCGTCGCTCATGCCGCCCAGCGCCTGGCCGGGAAAGAGCGTCGAGGTCGACGCGCCGTAGAAGAGCACGTCCAGATCCTTCCACTGGATCCCGGGCAGCCGTGTCGCCGCATCCTCGCGGTGGAGGGCGAGGCGCTTCAAGAACTCCGCCATCGTCTGCGTCGAGAGGTGGTTGTCGTAGCTACCGGCCAGGTCGGGGGTGACGCTGACGCTCGCGGAGGTCCCCTTGAACGTGAAGCCGAGATCGGCTGAAGGCGCGCCGTAGTTGCCGCCGAAGGTCTCGCTGGTCGGGCGATGAAGCCAGTCGTGAATGAGCGCGTTCGCGCGCGCGCGGCCACCGACGTCGTGAAAGTAGCGAGCGAGCCCGTTCGAGGAGAACCGATCCTCCTTGTAGCTCGTGATGATGGTGGCGAGATCTCCGACCGGCACGCCCTCGACAGTCGAGTCGAGGCCGACGTGACCATTCGACGCGGCGCGAATGCGCGTCGCTGCATTGGCCATCGCCATGAACTTCGTGGAGCTGAGCGGCTGGATGGCGACGTCGTGGGTTCCGTTGCTCAGGTAGCGGTAGTGCGGAACGCCTTGCACGCGCTTCACGAGAATGACGGTCGCATTGACGCCGTTCGGCACGATGCCGCGAAGAGCCGCGTCGTCCACGATCACCGGAGCGCTCGATGGCTTGTACGCTGCCGCGTTCGTCGCGACGTTGGGGCAGCTCCAGGTTCGCTCGCGGTGGCTCGGCGCGAGCTTCTTGTGGCAGACGTCGTCGAGGAACTCGTAGTGGTCGCCCGTCGCGGCCGCGGCGCACGAGGACGTGAGCTCGCTCGCCTCCGTCGTGGGATCACCATCGTCCGTCTGCGCCGAGACGCAGGCGGTGCTCAGCGAGGCGGTAAGAGCCACGGTGGCGAGGAGAACTGATTTCATGATGGGCGCGACCTCGTTGGAGTGTGTCAGCCGACAGTGGACCACATGGTGTGCATGCGCTGTGCCGGGCTTCGATGCGTCGCCGCCATCGTGTCTTTGGCCTCCGGTAGGATGGCGCGCGATGGGAGCCAAGGGCGTGAACCGACACGGGCCCGCGGTGAGCTCGGCGAAGCTGGGAGCGGAGCTACTTCCGAAGCGAAAGCGCGTCCGCAAGGAGGACGTGGTCCGTGAGGCCATCCGGCTCTTCGCCGAGAAGGGCTACGACGGGCTGACGATGGGCGAGCTCGCGACCCGCGTCGGGCTTCGCAAGGCGTCGCTCTTCCACCATTTCCCGACAAAGGATGCGCTCTACGAGCGGGTGCTTGGGGTGCTCGTCGACGCAGTGCATGACGTGATCTTGCAGGCGCTCGCGTCCCAGGGATCGATGCTCGAGCGTCTCGACACGCTGAGCGACGCCCTGACCGCGGCGCTCGCCGAGCACGCCCACGCCGCGCGGCTGCTGGTCGGTGAGGCCGTGCACGGCGGCCCTCTCATGCGCAGCATCCTCGGCTCGCGGATCGACGCTGCGCTCGTCGCGGGACGTGATTTCGTGCGGGCAGGTCAGCGCGACGGCACGTTCGACCGCGAGCTCGATCCGACGCACGTCGTCCTCACGATCGTCGCCGGACATTTTCTTCCGTTTGCGATGGAGGAGATCGTACACCGCTTCGCCGGCACGATGCCCCAGCACCCGGGGTTCGTCGGCGCGAGGACGGTCGCGATTCGCGAACAAGTGCG
>JAYTOQ010000597.1:0-2171 GCA_043747665.1 Polyangiaceae bacterium
TGCTCATGCGCCTCGTCGCCGGTTACGTGGTTGGCAGCGTCTTCGCCGGACCGCCGAGCATCGCGGATCAAGGACGCTTCGTCGGCTTCGTGATGTCACTCGGCGCCGGGTTCTACGAGGAGCTCACGTTCCGCGTGATCCTCTTCGGGCTCGGCGCGAAGCTGCTGGTGTTTTTGTTCGCGAAGCAGCGCGTCGACATCACCGGCACCTCGCCCACGAGCCGCTTCTCGATGCGCGCGCTCGGGATCATGCTGGCCTGGGCCATGGTCTGCGGCGTGATCTTCAGCGCCGTCCACTACATCGGACCGATGTCCGACTCGTTCGCGCTGCCGTCGTTCCTCTTCCGGCTCGTGCTCGGGCTCGTGCTCACGCTGATCTTCGCGACGCGCGGCTTCGCGGCCGCGGTCTGGACGCACGCGCTCTACGACGTCTGGGTGCTGGTCTTTCGCTGAGCGGTCGACGAGCCCGACGAATTCGACGCCACCAAGAAGAGCGCGATGATCGTCGCCACCACCATGCCCACGGCGCCTGCGACGTAGGGCGAGCGGCTGCCGAATGAGCCATACAGCCAGCCACCCAGCGCCGGACCGAAGACGCGCGCGAGGCTCGCCGCCGACTGGTTCGTGCCCAGCGTTCCGCCTTGCGCCTGGGCATCGGCGCGCTTCGAAACGTAGGCCGACACGCTCGGCTGCGTGAGGCCGTTGCCGAGCGCGAGCAGCCCGCCAGCTGCGTAGAGCGCGCCGCGCCCGAGCGACGGTGACGCCGCGAGCCCGGCGAACGCCAGCGCCTGGATCGCCGTGCCCGCGCGGATCAGCTGCGCCTCGTCGAAGCGCTTCGCGAGCGGTCGGATGAGCCCGCCCTGCACGAGCGCCGCCACCACGCCGATGAAGCAGAGGACGAGGCCAGTCTCGAGCGCGGTCATCCCGAAGCGATCCTCGGTGAAGAAGCGGAACGTCTGATCGAGGACGGTGAACGAGAGGATCAGCACGAAGTTCACGAGCACCGCGAGCGCGATACCAGGGCGCGCGAAGGCTTCGCGCGCGGCCTCGAGGTTGAGCGGGGCGAGGCTGCGCTTCTGCGTCGAGCGCTTCTCGGGCGGGAGCGACTCCCGCAGCTTGAAGTACACCCAGGCGAGGTTGGCGACCGAGAGCCCCGCGGCGATGAAGCACGGCACGACACCGGTGCGACCCGCGACCGGGATCCCGGAAAGCGCGCCGCCGAGCGCAGGCCCGAAGATGAAGCCGAACCCGAACGCCATGCCGATCATGCCCATGCCGCGTGCGCGCTCTTCCGGCTTGGTCACGTCCGCGATGTACGCGCTCGCCGTGCCGAGGTTCGCAGTGGCGATGCCGCTCGCGGCTCGTGCCACGAAGAGCCACGCCACGCTCTGCGCGAACATGAGCCCGAGGCCGAGGCACGCCATGCCCACCGCGGTGGCGAGCACGCTCCACACGAGGACCGGGCGGCGCCCGATGCGATCCGATACGCGCCCCCAGACTGGCACGAAGAGAAACTGCATCAGCGAGTAGATCGCGCCGAGCAGCGTACCGGTGAGCTCGGTGGTGTGGAACGTGTCGCGCGCCTCTTGCGCGAGGAACGGCAGCACCAGGCTGAAGCCGAGGATGTCGAGGAAGACGACGAAGAAGATCGACCAGAGGCCCGGTATGGACGTGCGCGCGGGCGCGGCGGCCGGCTTGCCGGAGGAGCCAGATGCGTCGGTCGGGCGCTCCATCGAGGGCGCGAACGTTACGCGATTTTCACGGCTTGCGGGCGTGCACGAACGCCTCGAGGTTGCCCTTCGGTCCTTCGAGCGAGCTGTCGCACGTGCCAAGGAGCGCGAGGCCTGCGGCTTTAACGTCGTCCTCGGCGCCAGCGATGGCGCGCGCGCGCACCTCGGGATCGCGGACGACGCCCTTGCTGCGCGCCGCCTCTTCGCGACCGACCTCGAACTGCGGCTTGACGAGCGCCACGAGCTCGCCGCCCGGGGCGAGACAGCGCGCGACCGCGGGCATGAGCTTGCCCAGGCCGATGAACGACGCGTCGACGACGACGAGATCGGCCAGGCCGCCGACCTGCGAGGGCTCGAGGGTCTTGGCGTTGGTTCGCTCGAGGACCAGGACCCGCGGATCGGTTCGAAGCTTGTGCGCGAGCTGCCCGTAGCCGACATCGAC
>JAYTOQ010000598.1:0-8372 GCA_043747665.1 Polyangiaceae bacterium
AGCCTCTATGCGCTCGAAGCTCGTGGCGGCTTCCCGCGCGACGTGGTCTTGCTCTTCGGAAGCGAGCGCTTCGGCATCCCCGCGGCGCTCGTACGTCGCGCGGAGCTCGTCGTCGGGATCCCGATCTACGGCGTGAACCACTCGCTGCCGCTGGCAGTGGCCGCCGGCATCGTCATGAACGAGTGGGCACGGCTCAGGTACGTGAGCGGCGTCGTCGTGCCGTGAAGACCGCCGCGACGGCGAGACAGAGCAGCGCGGCCGAGCCCGTGGAGCGGGTGGGCGGAGCCGCCGAGCAGCCCGCGGTCGACGTCGGCTTGTCGGAGGCGCGCGTCGCGTTCTCCGCCGGCGACGTCTCGCTGATGTCGGTGCACGTCGCGGTGTCACAGAGCTCACCGGTCGTGGGATCGGTCGAGCCGGGCGCTGCGACCAGAGGCGTCGCCCAGGCGAGCGGCGCGTAGCCGCCCTGCGTCGCGGCCTTGTCGGCGGCGCCGATGATGAGCTGGCTGTGCATGTCGGTCCGCGAGTAAATCGCGGCGAGGCACTTGTCCTTTGTCTGGGGGCCGCGAGACAGCGCGCCGAGAACATAAGGAGAGGCGGTATCGAAGCTGTTCTGGTCGAACGCGCCGCTGCCCGAGTCGCCGGAGCAGACGAAGCCCTCGGTCACGAACTCGGCGGGGTCGTTCGAGTACTTTGCCAACTCACCCTTGCAGTCCATGTCGCGGCTGCCGGGGATACAGAGGAGCGGGATGTTCTGCCGGATGCGGCGCTGGCCCGAGTCCTCGGCGGACGGATTGGTGATGCCGTAGCCCATCGCGGTGATGCTGCCGCCCAGGCGCTTGTCGGTCATCCGAAACTGAACCACCGGTGTCGCGGGCTGCGCCTCGCTCGCGGGGACGTTCTTCTCGAGGATGACGAGCGCGATGTCGTTGCCGCAGAACGCGGTGCTCTCCGGCGTGATGATCGCCGTCGCCGCGTAGTAAGCCTTCGCTTTGTAGAGGTTCGGCTCCGTCGTGATGAAAAGCGACGCGGGCGCGACGTTCGCGGCGAAGACGTCGGCGCAGGTGACCGACTCGCTCGCCTGCGGGGGGATCACGCAGTGACGCGCCGTGAGGACGAGGTTCGGCGCGATGAGCGTGCCGCTGCACACGCCCCCGAGTCGGTTGGCGACGCCGACCGCGAAATTGTGCGCGGCATTCGTGTCCGTCTCGCCGCCCTGGATCGCGCTCGACTGCGAGCCCAGCCGTTCGGCCTTCGCATCGCCGACCTCGCCGCTACAGCCCATCAACGCCACCACCGCGGAGAGGGCGAGGCCGGCCAGGCGGGCGCGAGGGAAGGAAGGAAGCGGCATCGGGTGGTTTAGGATTTCGCTTCGCGATCGCGGGGTTAGCCAGAGGCGATCCAGTGGATCGTGCAGTCCCCAGCCGCGAGGGCAGTGTTCTAGCCGGACACTACGGATGCGCTCCTCTCCAACGCGTCTCAGGTAGGGGGATGGAGGCTTTACACGTAACCTGTTGCCGCATTTGTCCGCCGACGCCGTGGCTCGATCTTGGCGGTTTCCGCGGATTTCCCGCGGTATCCTTCGTCCCATGCCGAACCCGGTCCACCCCGCGCAGGACGCACGCGTCTTCCTCTTCCAATGCGACGCGTACGACGTCGACCGGATCCGTGCGCTGGTCGGCCAGGCGATGGAGGCGCTCGACCTCCGTCCTCACGGCAGGACGCTCCTCAAGCCAAACCTCGTCGCGGCCGGCGAGCTCTTCATGCACGCGCACACGCGCGCCGAGGTGACCGAGGGGGTCCTCCACGCGCTGCGCGATCGCGAGGACAAGGCGTCGCCGATGACCGAGCTCGCGGTCGGCGAGCGGTGCGGGATCACCATCCCGACCCGCTTCATGTACCAAGAGGCCGGCTACGAGCCTCTCTTCGCCCGCACCGGCGCGAAGAAGTACTGCTTCGAGGAGGAGCCGCAGGTGGAGGTGCCGCTCACTCACGAGGGCCGGCTCCGCGACTACATCTTCACGCCCGAGCCGGTGGCGAAGGCGGACTTCTTCGTCAACTGCCCCAAGTTCAAGGCGCACCCGTGGACCACGGTCACGTTCTCGATGAAGAACTACATCGGGATCCAGGACGACCGACATCGGCTTATCGATCACGACCACGCCCTCAACCGAAAGGTCGCTGACCTCCAGTACGTGATCCAGCCGCAGCTCATCGTGATCGACTGCATCATCGCGGGCGAAGGCCGGATGCTCACGCCCATCCCGCGCAACATGAACCTCCTCATCGTGGGTAACAACCAGGTCGCCATCGATTCCATCGGCTGCATGATCATCGGCCTCGATCCGCTGAGCGTGGAGCACATCCGGCTCGCCCACGAGCGTGGCTTCGGCCCCGTGGCGCTCGATCAGATCCGCCTCGAGGGCGACGTCTCGCTCGACGAGGCGAAGCGGCGCGCGATCGGCTTCCAGGTCGGTCTCGTGAAGGTCGACAAGTACTTCGAGGGCACGAACATCAAGGCGTACGCGGGCAAGGCCCCGAAGGACGCGACCGAGGACTACTGCTGGGGCGGCTGTCCAGGCGTGATGGAGGAGGTCATCGAGATCCTCCGTCTCTACGACGAGAAGTGCGACGAGAAGATGCCGAAGATCCATCTCGTCTTCGGCAAGTACGACGGGCCGCTCGAGCTGAGCTACGGCGAGAAGGTGATCTTCATCGGCGACTGCGTGGAGTGGGAGGGCAAGATCGGCGACCAGCTCGTCCAGATGTCGAACAAGTACGTCGATCGCTCGAAGCTCGATCCGTACAAGGCCGCGCACAAGGACGTTTACGGCCGCATGCTCAAGATGACGAGCAAGCTGAGAGAGCTGAAGACGAAGGGCTTCGTCCGTCTCGAGGGATGCCCGGTGAGCATCGGGGAGCTGGTGCTCCTCATCGCGGAGCTCGGCGGCGTCCAGAACCCGTACTTCGACAAGCGGCAGATCTTCGGCTTCAACCGCTCGTATCTTGCGTGGCGCGGAGCAAGCACGTGGAAGCGCCTGCTCGGCAAGCCCTACCAGATCCACGGCGTGACCCCGCGCGGCGCAGCGCGTCCGGTTCTCGCTCCACGATGAAGAGAGCGATCGGCGTGATGGCGCGCGCGCCGATACCCGGCCGGTGCAAGACGCGTCTTCTGGCGGCGCACGGCCCGGAGTGGGTGGCGGACCTCTACGCGGCGATGCTGCGCGACACGCTCGACGGCCTGCAATCGGTGACGGCCGAGGACTACGTGGTCTTCGTGGCGCCCGTGCCGGCGGCGCCCGGCGAAGACGAGGACGAGACGGCGCGGACGAGGCTCGCGTTCGACGTGCTCTCGCGTCACGTGCCTGCGCCGTGGGAGCTGGTGGCGCAACAAGGTGCCGACCTCGGCGAGCGGATGGCGCACGCCTTCGGCGTCATGTTCGAGCGAGGCGCGTCGTATGCGCTGCTGTCGGGCAGCGATGCGCCGTCCTTCCCGACCGAGTCGCTCGCCGACGCGTTCGACCACGAGGTGACCGCCCTGGTGACGGAGCGCCAGGTCCTCGTCGGGCCGAGCGAGGACGGCGGCTACTACGCGATCGGCATGGCGTCGCTGGAGCCACGTCTCCTCAGCGACGTGCCGTGGAGCACGCCGGCAGTGATGGAAACGACGCGCCTGCGCTGCAAGGAGGTCGCGCTACCGTTGCGGGAGCTACCGAAGTGGTACGATGTCGACGAGCCGAGCGACGTGATGCGACTCCTCGACGAGGTACGGAAACATCCCGAGCGAGCGCCGAGGACGGCGCAGTTCTTCGCGATGAAGGCGTGACGCGTCGAGCGAGAGCGAGAGCGAGAGCGAGAGCGAGAGCGAGAGCGAGAGCGAGAGCGAGAGCGAGAGCGAGAGCGAGAGCCGGCTCTACGCGCGCGCCTCCGCCATCTCGGCGAGCCGCTGCTCCATCTCGCCTTGGGTGATCTTTCCTGCCGACAGATCCGCCGTGAGCTGCGCGAGCGTCTCCTTGGCGTGGACGCCCTCCTTCGCGACGTCGTCCTTGTGCTCGGCGTAGGTCGCCTTGCCCTCTTTCTCGGCCGCTTTGAAGTCGTTTTTGAGGACTGCGATGTCGCCCTTGGCGTCCGCGGCGAAGAATTTTTCGAGCACCTTGCCGAGCGCGTACGTGGACGCGAACGAGGTCGTCGCGCCGACGGCACTGCCCCAGCCAGGCAGCAGCTTCGCGAGGTTGTTCACGGCGAGGCGTGCGCCGGTTCCCAGGCCGAGACCATAGAGCATCGACTTCGCGGCATCGCGATCGAGCGCGTGGCCCCAGTACTGCCCGATGTCCCGCACCATCTTGACCTGGAGAGCGATGACGCCGAGGTCGGTCGCGATCGCCAGACCCGGGATCGGGAACGCGCCGAGCACCCCGCTGATGGTCGCGTACTTGAGGATCTCCTTCTTCACGTGCGCGGCGCGACGGTCCGCGTCGTCGATGGCGCGCGCCTTCGTCGGAAGGAGGCTCGTGCGCTCCGCTGCGGGAACGAACAATCGCTCCAGGCTCGACCGCGCTTCCGGCGTCACGCCCGTCTCCGCTGCGATCAGGTCGAGAAGGGACTGCTCCTCTTTCGTGCACGAGCCGTCGGCCCACGCCATGAAGAACGCGCTCCGGTAGATCTGCTCGCGAGCCTCGGGCGACTCGAGCCGCGCGATCTCGGCGCTCACGTCGATCGCTCGATCGCTGCCCAGCAGCTCGTCGATCGGAATCGGCTTCTCGAGCTCGAGGCTCTCCAGCGCCGCGGCTAGCGACTTCCGCTCGTCGTTGTGGATGCTGCCGTCGGCACGCGCCATGGCGGCGAGGATCTTCAGGCTCGCCACCGCTTCGATATCGCGGATCGTCATGACTTGCTCTCCCCCAGGTACTTGCTCACCAGCGGTCCGTACTTCTCGATGGCTGTCGGCGAGATCCGATCGCGGCGCGTCCAGATCCCGAGCTCGAGCGCCGACTGACACGCGCACGGACCGAGCGGGCGCTTCCCGAAATCCTCGATGGCCGCGCGGAAAAGCAGGATGGCGTTCGCCGTCGCCGCCTTCACGTTCTCGATGATCTCCGCGAGCAGCGCCTGCTTCGACGCGCCCGGCGCATGCGGCCGCCAGCAGTCGTAGTCGGTCGGGAACGCCACGAGCGCGCAGCACATCTCCGCTTCACGCGCGAGCCGGCCCTCGGGCATCGCCGTCATGCCGATGAGATCGCCGCCCCACTGCCGATGCATGTTCGCCTCGGCGACGGTGGAGAACTCCGGGCCCTCCATGCAGACGTACGTCCCCTTCTCGTGGACCTTCACGTCGGCGGCCTTCAGCGCCGCGCTCCCGGCCGCGACCGACCGGAGACGCTCGCGTAGCGTCGCGCAGTAGGGCTGCGCGAATTCCGCGTGCACTGCCATGCCCTCGTCGAAGAACGTCGGCACGCGGCGATATGTCTTGTCGATGATCTGATCGACGAGCACGAGCTCACGCGGCCGGTACTCCTCGCGGAGCGAGCCCACCGCGCCGCTCGTGAGGAGATGCGTGACGCCGAGCTTCTTCAGCGCGAAGACGTTCGCGCGATACGGCACCATCGACGGCGGGAACACGTGGCCGTCGCCGTGCCTCGCGAGGATCGCCACGTCGACGCCGCTCCACGACACCACGCGGATGGGCCCCGAAGGACGACCGAACGGCGTTCCGACCTGGTGCTCCTTGGGGCTCTTGCCGAAGTCCTCGCCGAACAGCGCCTCGCCGAGACTGGTGCCGCCGATGAGTCCAAGCATGGGACCGGCTTATCACACCGGATCGCTCTCGTCGCCGGACGGCCCTCCTGTCGGACCGAGCCCTGATCAGGCCGAAGTCGCCATGAACATGAGCACCGCGAGGAGCGAGACCGCCATCGCCCAGATGCCCGCCACGACGTAGTTCTGGACGTTGCGCTTCGGCAATCGGATCGCGAAGGTCCCGGCGCTGTGGCGGCGGACCTCGGCATCGCGTAGCGCCCGCGCGCTGCGAGCGAGCTCGGGGGTGATCTTGCGACGCAAGCCCGACAACGGCGGCGCGACGAAGGCGGCCGGTGCCGGTGCAGGAGCGGAGGCCGCAAGCGACATCACCAGCGCCGGCGCCGTGCGCGGGAACGCGACGGGCCCCGCGACGGCGGCCGTGATCACCGCCGACGGCGGGACGGCGCCGCGGGGCGTGTGGATCGGAGCCGGCCTCGTGATGACGAGCATCTTCAGCGCCGGCGGGCGGGCCATCATGCTCACCGGGCGCGGCGCCGACATGGACGCGAAAGCCTCTGGCGACGACGGCGCAGGCGCGTCCAGGGTCGGCTCGTCGTCCTTCGCGGGATCGCCCTGGGGATCGTCGACCGGCCCAGGGAGGGTCTCGATGGCATTCTGGTCGATGGCCGCCGCAGCGGCGAAGACGCCCGCGAGGAGCTTCTTGTTCTCCTCTGCGCTCACCGTCACGGTCGCGTCTTCGTCGTAGCGCACCGAGGCCCGTGCGGCAGCGAGGTCGAGCCGGCGAGCCTCCTCCTCGAGCCGGAACGTCGGCAGCGGGCGCGTGGGGTTCTTGTCCTCGGCCCAGATCGGCTGCGCCGCGCTGGCGTTGTCGTTGCCGGATGACTCGTTGCCGGACGAGTCGTTCGAGGCGACATCGAGGGCTGCGGCGCTGCTTCGTGACGGCATGGGTTCGTCCTCCCGCCCATACCTGGAGCAAACGTGGTGCCGTTCACGGACCGCTGAAAAAGCCGCCATTTCCGCGAGCGGGCGTGCGTCACGGCGCGAGTCACTTTCGTCCGGTGGGGCAAAGGGCTTCTCGGCAAATCAGGGCTAACGTCGCAGACCTGACGCGGAATGCGCACACGTTCGAGCGGTGATCGAGCCCCCTCAAGGCCACGCGATCCAGAACGCGGCGATGATCCCGAAGCCGTCGGTCGGCGGCGGCGCCACGCTCCAGAACAGGTCGAGATCGAGGAAGAGCCCCTTCGCGAGGAAGCTCTCGGTGATGACGCCGCCCGAGATGCGATTCGGCATCGTCACGGCGGTCGTCGCCGCCGGCGAGCCGCTGCTGGTCACGCGTCCCACCGTGTACTCGCCGTACACCCAGTAGGACGCCCGGTCGGCACCCTCGGGATCGTTCATTCGAACGAGGAGCGCGGTCGCCTGCTCGACCCACAGCTCTCGGCGCAGGACGAGCTCGCGAAACGAGTCGTGCTCGTCGAAGGGGCGCATGCGCAGGCCCGCGGTGGTGCGCGCGTAGAGCCAGAAGCGTGACGCGCGCAGATTCAGGTTCGCCTGAAGGCGCGCGACGGTCCGGATGCCGGCGACGCGCGACTCCGCGGCCGGTGTCCGCAGATAGAAGCCCGGCTCGGCGGCGATCTCGGCCTGGAGCGCGAGCCACTCGGGCACGGTCGCGTAGCTGATCGAGCTGCCGACCTCGTTGGACACCGACAGGAACGAGTCGAACACGCCCACGCGTACGCCGGTATCGCCTAGCCGATAGCGCACGTCGTGCCGGAGATAGGCGCCGGCCGGCTTCGTGATGATCGCGCCTTGGGTCGCCTGGGAGAGCCGGTCGTCGGCGCGCACCTCGCGCGGCGCCAGCAAGACGACGAGCACCACGAGCGCCGAGCCGAGGAATCCCATCCGTCGCGAGAGCCGGAGCCCATACCGCTGCGAGAGCGCGAACACGAAGACCGCCATCAGCACCGCCGCGGGGATGTCGACGACGTAGTGACGCTTGCACAGTAGCGTCGACAGGATGATGGCGAGCACGACGGCCCCCACCGGTCGAGCGAGCTCCGGCATGTAGCGGCGGAAGAAGAGCCACACGAGGGTCGAGTAGCCGACGTGCATGCTCGGGAAGATGTTGTAGCCGTTGTCGAGTCGGTACATCGCCGCGAGCGAGCGACAGGAGGCAGTCGTGCACGCCGAGATGGCGGGCTGCACCATGCGCGAGGGCAACAGCCAAAAGAAGAGGAAGCCGATGATGGCGATCCCGACGTACCCGATGACGCCCTCGTACATCAGGCGGCGATCGCGGCCAGTGATGACCGCGAGGAAGAAGAGCAGGGGGAAGTAGCTGTAATATGCAACGACCGTGATCGGCACCAGCGCGATCTCGTCGTCCAGCGACGTCTTCGGCGAGAAGAACGCCGCGCCGCTCGCGAAGAGCCGATCGTTGCGCTCGTCGAGCCCGGCATAGAGCGCGATCATCGCCGCTGCCGTCAGGACCAGGGCGATCGAGAACTCGATGCCGCCCGGGCCCTGCAGCGCGCGAGGACGACCGAGCTCGTCCTCGACGATGGGTCCCCGCACCACCGCCGCCCAGCTGCCGGCGCGCGCGGCGCTCACTTCTC
>JAYTOQ010000599.1:0-1718 GCA_043747665.1 Polyangiaceae bacterium
GCCGACGTCTACATGGCAACGCCCAATGCATCATGGGCCAAGCTGCAGCGCGGCATCGGCGGCGCAGTCGGCATCCTCCCGGCCTCGGCGGGCGGGATCATTTGCACGGCGGCGGGTCTCGATCCGTTCATCGCCTCGGAGATCGACGGCGCCGCGCCGATCTACGGTGTCGTCGCCGGGGATCCGCTGAGCCCGAGCTACGTCATCGCGATGAAGCTCGTCGACATGCGCAAGGCGCGCGCCGTGCTCGTCGACGGCGACACCGCGCGCTATGCCACGCGCGAGGCCGGCACCCTGACCGAGCTGCTCCCGAAGGGGCAGGGGAGCGCGCCGCCCGTCGCGGTCGGGCTCTCGACCAACGGCTACCTCGTCGTGGCGCGTCGCTCCGAGGATCTCGGCAAGCTCGCTCCTTACGTGACGCGCACGCTGCCGAAGCGTCCGCTGCCCGCCGACGGCGCTGTCGTGTTCGACGTGCCGCGCGCGGCACTCGCGTCGGTGATGAAGCCGAAGCTCGACGACGCGTGGGCGTCGGCGAAGTCGTTCCTCCTCGGCGAGGACGAGCGCATGCGACGGAATCATGGCGGTCGCGCGCCGGACTTCGGCGATCCCAAGGCCATCGTGGGCGCCGCGGACGCGTGGGTCACGCGCCGCATCGGCATCGTCGGCGACCTCGAGAAGATGAGGATCGCCGTGGACTTGATCGAGGACGGCGTGTCGATCGTCTCGACGATGACCCCCGCTGCCGGTGACGGGCCGGCCACGAAATGGACCGACGCGATGATGCTCGGCGACCTCGCGCCCCTCGGCGCGCTGCCCGCGACGTCGGCGGCGGCGCTGCTCGTGCGTGACGGCGAGGAGCATCGCGCCGAGCAGGCACGCGCGTTCGAGGAGGCGGTCGCGTCTGCGCTCGGGCCGCGGCTCGCAGAGGCCGACACGAAGAAGCTCCACGACGTGGTCGCGGACGTGACGAAGGCGCGCGGCGACGTCTTCGCCTCCGCGGTCGCGTGGGACGATCCGCAGGGGCTCTCGCTGCGCGCGGTGGTCCGCGACCCGGAGGCGGCGACGCGTGGCGTGCGCGGGGCAGTGGATCTCCTGAAGAACGCGCCGTTCAAGGAGCTTCTTCACGTGCGTGACGTGACGGCGTCGTCGGAGGAGCTGGCCGGCGTCGGCAAGGCCTCGGTCGCGACCGTCGTGCGCGAGGCACCGAAGCCCGTCGCGCGACCCGGTGGCGATGGCGGCGCACCGCGGCCGGTCGTCCCTGCGCGAAGCGAGGACCTCGGCGCGGCCTGGCTGGTCGATGGCGGTGTCCTCTCGCTCGCGGCGGGCGCGACACCGGTGGCGACGCTGCGCGCGAGCATGAAGCCCGATCACAAGCTGGCGGACGAGCCTGCCATCGCGCGGTCGTTCGCGGCCCTCGCGAACCAGGCCAGCACGGTGCTCATCGTCCAGCCGCTGCGCTTCGATGCGACGCGTGCGAACCTCCCCGCCGCGCCGCTGCTCGTCGCGCTGGGGCGGAAGGACAAGGACGCGACGCTGCGGATCGACATCGCGAACGGCCTCTTGCGCGAGCTGGCCCGCCGTCAGATGGGTCTCTAGGCGATCCAGCCGGGGTCGGCCGGATCGAGCACGTAGAGGACGACGCTCTCGTGCGCGGCGCGTCGATGGAGTGACGTGGCGAGCTCCGCGGCGTCGCTGCCGCTAACCGTGGCGCGCGCGCC
>JAYTOQ010000600.1:0-2106 GCA_043747665.1 Polyangiaceae bacterium
GATGCGAAGAAGCGCGGCGCGCGCGTGGTCGTCACGTGCGGTGGTCTCCAGTCGAACCATGCCCGCGCCACTGCCCTGACGTGCGCGCAGATCGGGCTGCGCTCGATCTTGCTGCTCCGCGTCGCCGACCCCGAGAAGGCGCGCGCTCAGCCGCTCGCGCTCGAGGGCAACGTGCTCCTCGATCGACTCGCCGGCGCCGACATCCGCTTCGTCTCCCCCGCAGAGTACCGTCAACGCGCCGGTCTCCTCGAGCAGGTGCGCGCCGAGTCCGACGACCGCGGGCTCCCGGCGTACATCATTCCCGAGGGCGGCTCGAACGGCCTCGGCTCGCTCGGCTACGTCGAGGCCATGCGCGAGGTGCGCGGGCAGATGGACCTCGGCCTCTGCGGGGAAGGCGTCTTCGACGTCGTCGCCCATGCGTGCGGCTCGGGCGGAACGGCCGCGGGCGTCGGGCTGGGGGCTGCGCACTTCGGAGTCGCTCGCGAGACCTGGGCGTTCGCGGTCTGCGACGATCGTGCGTATTTCACGGGCGCGATCGCACGCATCGCCGGCGAGTCGCGGGGCTACATGCCGTCACTGCCCGAGCTCACGTTCGTCGAGGCGGGAAGCGGAGACGCAAGCGAAAGCGCAGGCGCAGGCGCAGGCGGGTGCCGACGCGGAGCGAGCGGCGCCGCGCGCATCGTCGTCGACGATCGCGCGAAGGGCCCGGCCTACGCGTCCATGAACGAAGAGCAAAAGCGCTTCCTCGTTCGCGTGGCTCGCGCGACCGGGCTCGTCCTCGATCCCGTCTATACGGGCAAGGCGCTCTTCGGGCTCGCGCAGGCGGTGGAGCGCGGCGAGATCCGTGGCGACGCGCGCGTCCTCTTCCTGCACACCGGGGGCCTTCCCGGCCTGCTCGCGCAGGGAGAAGATCTGCGCGAGGCGCTCTGACCCGCTCGTCGCGGGCGCGTGCTAGGGTCGTCGCGTGGCGCACAAGGCCTTCTCTCCTGCCGAATCGCGCGCCGCCGCGGCGTCGGCATGGCGGGTCGCGTTCTGGGGCGTCGGCATCTACGCGACGGCGCGGATCGCGTCGCTCCTCCTCCAGAGCATGTCGATGCCGGCCGCCGTCGCGCAGGCCGTGATCGCGGAGTGGGGAACCGGCCGGCTCGGCGTCTCGTGGAGCGATCCCACCCAGCCCGTGCCCACCACCGGCTCGATCGCGCGTCGCGCCGGGATCGGCGCCGCGGTCGGCGTCATCGCCGCCGCGGTCGTCGTCGGCTTCCTCGCGACGACGCGCGCCGTCATCCTGGAGCGGAGCACCCCCGCGGTCAGCGCCATCATCGTCGCCCTCGTCACCGCGGGCTTCTACGCGATGCGCGACGAGCTGCTCCTGCACGGCCTCGTCGTCCGCGCGCTCGTGACCGTCGAGTCGCCGAGCCTCAAGGTGCTTGCGTGTGGCCTCACGTCGGCAGCCGCCGCCTACGGCGAGCTCGGCGTGGTCGCGCCGCTACCGATCGCCGCCCAGGGCCTCCTCGGGATGATCTTCGGCGCGCTCTGGGTCCGTGATCGCGGCGCCTGGCCGGCGTGGGGCGCGCATACGGCCTGGCTCTTCACGACGAGCTTCCTCATGCAGGGCGGCATTTTCGACGCGCGCGTCTTCGCCGGCACGTGGGGCGGCGGCGACTACGGACCCCTCGGCGGGACCGCCGCGGTCGTCGCCCTCCTGCCGCTCGCCGCGGGCGCGCTTGCCGGCAGCGCTCGCGTGCGCCGTCCGAGCTGAGCGGCCGCGGGCGGATCGAGCCGACTGCGGGGAACTACCCCCACCGGGGTTACGTCGTGTAGCCTTCTTCTGACGATGCGTGGCGCGCAGAGGGGCCCCTTCGATTCCCCGCCGGGCTCGCCGCAGCCCGAAGGCCACGAAATCGCGGCATCTTCTCGTCGCCTCACACCTTCCATGGGTCTCGCCCCCGACAGTGACGGCCCGAACGACGCGGCCAACGAGGACTTCCTCTTCCATCTCTATCGGGGAAGCGAGCTCCTCCAGGACAACCGCGCCCACGAAGCGAAGGAGGAGCTCGAACGCGCGCTCCACCTCCAGCCCCACGACGCGAAGGGCCAAGATCTCCT